>JAHDSB010000019.1 GCA_018433015.1 Clostridia bacterium
TCACTATTCTTAATATAACATTTTTCCCAAAGGCCCATCTTCTTTGATAATATCCTGCAATTTATAAACACAGATAGGAAAATACGGGAATCCATACACATAAGCGGTAAGCTCATAGAGTTGGAAATATATTACTAAACATTTGTCAGTAATATAAAAATCTTGATTAGCTCTTATCTTTTCAAAATCGTTCAATAACGTAATCTCACGTGCAATGATCTGTTCTTTTATAATATCGGAAATCTTAATTATATAATCTGCATCAGGTTTAAATAATTCCTCCAAAGCATATAATTTTCCCGTCTCCGTATCAATTGTAAGGGACTTAATTATTGTTAGGCCATGGGCTCCCCCCGCATAAGCATAATTTATGATGGAGAGACTTAATATTCCCCTTTCATTTGTTTTTATTTCATAGGAACCTGTTATCTCCGTCTGCTTATTTTGATAGTATCCCTGTACATTTATTAAAGCATGAACTAAGGTTAAAATCATATTATTTATTTTTGCTTCAACTGTATAATCATCTAATCCATCTACCACAGGATAATATACATCTAATCTGGGCAATTCTAATTTTTGGGTCATCACACATACCGGTAACTTGGTAATATTCATAAAACCATCTCCCTGCAAAAGCCCTTAATATCAATACAGTTTATGCAAGGTTTTAAAAGATGGTTATGAAAGAAACCCTACTGAAGCAATAATAAACATTATGCCAAATAGTATAGAAAAAATGCCACTTGTGGGGAAATACCTTTTACTAATACTTTTTAGACCTATCTTCACTTCATCCCTGATCATTTTTCGTAATTCTTCATCCTCTAGCTGTCTTAAATCCAGCTCTACAGTATTTATTTTAAAAAACTGCTTTATTTTAACGGTACCATAGTCTTTTACTTCTATGTTTCCTCCGTTAAGTGTATAAGCAAGCTCTTTATCTATAAAAATCCTCTCTAACAAACTTATTAAGCCCTGTTTATCAATATTTTCTATTGAATATTTATTGCCAGTAAAAATCCACCCGAACAAAATAAGAAAGAATATAAAGAAAATAGAAGCAATTATTCCCCCTGGTTCATTAGCTATATCTCTAGTTAAAAAAGGCCATAAACTTAATGGAATAATAAAAAGTTGTATTATAAAGCTGCTCATAAAAAATTTTTTTCTACTACAACTGATTAAGCCTAATATTATCATTAATACTCCTATACTTAAAAGAAACAAATCCTTCATTTTCCCTCAGGACCTTTCCTATTTTGTATCTCATTTTCAGGTCAGATAGTCTTTAATAATCATCCATTCCTTAAACTTATCTGCAAATTTCTTGGCATGGGCAGGACTGGTAGACCCCAATCTGATAAAAGTCATCTCAGGGAAATCAAAACCTACCTTTTTCTTAAAAGTATCATAAGCTTTCAATCCATTAAAGAAAACATGTTTTATCTTAGGATACTCTTTAAATAACCTTGTAAAATCATTAACTTTTTCTTCTTTAATATTAGAATCCAGACTGCCTTCCCTAGAGCAGGTCTCTATAACATCCCACAGTGCTATTCCCTTACTTTTTAAAAATGTTACTTTCCGTTCATAATTACCATCTAAGGGCTCTCCAAACAATTCATAGATAATCTTCCAAAATTGATTGCGAGGATGCCCATAATACTCCTGTTTTCTAAGGGATTCTATTCCCGGCATAGAACCCAATATAAGTATCCGGGATTTCTCATCTATTATGGGGGCAAATGATTTTACTCTGGACATTATATCGCTCCTTACATCTTATATAATAACAAGTATTGCAAAATTATTATTGCTAATATCCTACCTTACCATTATTATTCTAACTCATTAATGGCTTGTCTCAATCTCCCTACTATGTCCGGGTTAATATGCCCATCCTTTGTTAGAATAAATAAACTCCGGTGCTCTTCCCCTTGAATTTCATGATGCTCATAAACCTTTAACTGATAACTCAACTGTTGAAAATTATCCCCTTTATTTAATACATAAAAAGTGTATGTAAGTCCTTCATACTCGATCACTTGCTGAATAGCTTTTTGCCCTTGAAGCTCATACCAATAGATATCATTAGGACTATTTTCCTCATCTATTATCTCTTCTGTAATATATTTAAGTTTTAAGAACTTCCCTAAGATAAATTCCTGGCTCATATCGGGATATTTTTTTAGATCTTCAACATTGGGTTTTACCCAAGGGAAAAGTAAAGTATGGTCTTCCCCTTTAAAACAGACAATAATTTTTGCCTCTACTTCCGGGTCTTGTGGAAAATCCCTGATATATTGTTCTTGTTCTAGAAAACGCATACCCTTCCTCCCTTGTTTATAGTCTATTATCATTTATTAAACGCCACATTATTACTGTAATTGAACTGTTCTAACAGCTCCGCTAAATAATATTTACCATTTGTATCCTTCAAAGATAGGAGCCTAATGGCAGCTTTAACATCACTATCGGCACGGTGAGCATTTTTCACTTTGATACCATGGGCCTGTACAAGTTTTTGCAAAGCTCTGGAAGGGAATCCTTTTTTAAACCAATTTATACCCTTCATAGAACAAAGCCATTTTTTTGTAGTACAAAGTGGAAACATTCTTTTAACAAAGTTATAGTCAAAATTCATATTGTGAGCAACTAAAAAGTCTGCCTTTTGAATCATAGAATTAATAACTCTTTCATCAAGACATTTTCCTACTACATCACAAGTCTTGATTCTATGTACTCTGGCTGCACCAGGAGATATGGGAATTTTAGGCTCTCGTAGTCCTGTGTATTCTTCCGTAATCCCTTTTATTTCCCCCGTGAATTTATCAAAAGTAAAAAGGCACAAAGAAAATTCAATTATTTCATCATAGTTAGGATTTAAACCTGTTGTTTCTACATCAATAAAACCAGCTATACCTTTATTATCTATGTACTGATCTGTGTCAAAGTTAAAACTTTGCTGTTCCATCTTTCCCTCCCTGTTATATTGACATATATTTAAGATGTATTAATATTCCAATTGTAACCCTACTCCTACTTCTTGCAAATTTACTGCCTTTGCTAAAGCAATCTTAGAATTCAAATCCGTACAGTGACAGGCATGAACCCTTTCAGGACATATTTCTTTAA
>JAHDSB010000031.1 GCA_018433015.1 Clostridia bacterium
AGATATGGTTAAAATCAACAACTCGGTCTATTTTTCGTAATAGATGGTCTTGTGGAACCATTCCCTCAAGGTCCACCACTTGCAAGTTATTTCTTAGATTTTGTGCACGTTCTAGCAATTTCATCACCCAATTTATTTTAGCATAGATATGGTAAAAACCCCTGCTATTTTTTACGATTTAGCAGGGGTTCTTTGACAGTCTGAACAGGGAATTGTTTAGAACAATTCCCTGTTTTTGTTACCCCAAGATAATGCCTTGATTTACTAACTCTAATTTATGCTTGAGCAAAAAATATTCATAACCCACTTGTTTATAAGCATTCAGCTTCTCCTGATATGCTAATTCACAAGCTTGATACTGGATAGAAGACATTATACCCAATTCAAACTTCTTTTTCTCATTAGTAAATTCTTGCTCTGCTGTTACTACTTCTGATTGCTTGAGTTTATAGGATTTTTCTTTTGCATCTAAATCAGCAAAAAGCTGTTTAACGTAATTTCTAATATTTACATCGGTGCTTGCTAAATTTATTTTAGCCTGATTTATTTGGGCTTTTTGTACTTCTTCTTCGTTGCTATCGCTTAAATCATCCAAATCATCTTTCATATCCTCTACTTCCCGCTTCTGCTGCTCCATAGTTGCTGCCTTTTCTAAGGCAGTTTTCGTAACATCATTTATATCCCCGTGAGGTATAACAGGACCCACTTCAAAAGAGGTCAACTTCAAATTATATTCCAAGGGGCGTCCCATCATATCATTTAACACCATTTTACTAATGTATAAATTATCCTTAGCCTGTTCGTACTTATTTTTGTTATCCTTATATTGTGCATGGATTTTATTATAATCTACTTCCGAACTCAGGCCTTTTCCTCGCTTAACTTTTTCTATCTCCACCAGCTTTGCATAGTGATCACTATTTTTTTTCAATAAACTGACTTGTTCTTCTAATACTAATATGTTGGAATAAACTTTTTCCACATTATATTCTACTTGCTGTGTTGTATCTTCTCGGGCCCGTTTAGTATCTTTTAAAGCATCTCTAGAGTTTTCTAATACTTTTTTTAATTGCTTAGTACTGGCTTCTGCACCCGCTTCCCCGCTGGTAGCAGATCCTAACTGACCTTCCAGTCCACTTATTTCCATCTTAGCTTTCAACCAGTCTGCCGGTGGTTCTTCATTTCCGTTAGGATCATAACCATATCTATTCTCAATGGCACGCAATTCCTCTTTTTTGCGGCTGACAGATCCGATTAAGGATAATTTTTGATTAGAAGCTCCATACCAGGAACCATATTTAGTTCTGTCATAATTATTAGCAGCTATG
Source organism: Clostridia bacterium (assembly GCA_018433015.1). Taxonomy (GTDB): domain Bacteria; phylum Bacillota; class Peptococcia; order DRI-13; family SV3-B141; genus SV3-B141. Next base: position 1,329 of record JAHDSB010000031.1, read on the forward strand.
TATTTTTGGGATTGGGCCTGCCGATGACTCTCCTGGACACTTTTTATTATTCTGCTATTCTTTAAGGCTAGTTCTTTTACTTCCTCTAGGGTAAAAATATATTTATCCGTGGCAGAATCTCTATTTTCTGCCGCAACGGGTACTGTGGAAAACAAAAGAAAGCAAGTCAAAAATAGAGAAAACAATTTTTTAATTTTTTCCATTAATAAATTAACCTCCCTTAACTTTGTTTAGCTATATACCAAGAATCATTTGTAAAAAAATTATGATATCATAGAGAAAAAGAATAATATTATTGTGAATACTATTAATTTTAGGAGAGAACCAACATGACCTTCACCATTTACCTAGCAGAAGATGAAAGCAATTTAAACCAAGTACTTACCACCTATTTAGAAAAAGAAGGCTGGAAAGTTACTTCTTTTTTAACGGGAGAAGAAGCAAAACTTGCTATATCTAAGCCTCCTCATTTATGGATATTAGATATTATGCTACCGGTAGTGGATGGCTATCAGCTAATCAACGAAATTAAAACTGCTACTCCCCATGTTCCTGTCATATTTATTTCCGCTCGTGATAAAGAATTGGATAGAGTTATTGGTTTGGAAATGGGCAGTGATGATTATTTAGTAAAACCTTTCCTTCCCCGGGAATTAGTCTTAAGGGTTCATAAGCTGTTAAAGCGCGTGTATCTTAATCCTGCCACACCCTCTTCTGACCTTCCTTCCAACAAGCAACACATTTATGAAACTTACCTGATAGACGAAAATAAAAGAACAGTATCAGAGCATAATACACCTTTAGAACTTACTTCTAAAGAGCTGGACCTTTTACTAATCTTTATAAAAAATAGAGCCAAAGCCTTTTCTCGGGAAGAACTGTTAAACAGCGTCTGGGGAAAGGACTATTTCGGAACGGACCGCGTAGTGGATGATTTAGTCAGACGTTTGCGCAAAAAAATGCCTAAATTAAAGATAGAAACCATCTATGGGTACGGCTATAGGCTGGTGAAAGTATGAAAAATAGACCTTTAACTATTCAGATTTGGTTGTTTTACGGTGCTATAGCAGGCTTATTATTATTGGCCTTCACCCTCCTCTTGCCTCTAACCTTTAGTAATTTCTTTACCGAAGAAGCTTATCAATCCATAGAAAGCTCTCAAATTTATCTCCTAAATAATTCCCCTTATGCTAAATTAAATTCTTCGGATGAGAACAAACTCAAAACTCCTCCTATAGATATAGACGATGCAAAAAGACATTTCACTCACATTAATCATCTAGTATTATTTAAAAATGGTGATATTATGTCTGTTGCCCCTATTTCTAAAGAACTTTTACAACAAATTAAACTGGAAGCTCAAGCACAGCAAGCCCCTGTACAACGCTACTCTAAACCTGTCCTGACAGATAAAGTATTGTATGTCATCCGTAAAACAGACTTCGGTTTTTTAATTTCATATATTGGCGAAACATATCCCAGCAATTTAGTAAAGAGACTATTTAACCAAATAATCTTTATACCCCTTATTATCTTTCTCATCAGTTTGTTTCCTTCTATATGGCTGGCCCGCTATTTAGCCCGTCCCCTAGTCAATTTAGAAAAACATGTAAAAAACATCGCCGACAGAAATTGGTACACACCTATCAAGCTGGAGCGCAAGGATGAAATCGGAAAATTGGGCCAATCCATTGAACATATGAGGCAGCGCCTTGTCCAGCAAGAAAGAGCCCAACAGGCTTACCTGCAACATATTTCCCATGAATTGAAAACTCCTGTAATGGTTATTCGCAGTTATGCTCAAGCTATCCAGGATGGAATCTATCCCCAAGGAAATTTATCCTCTACTATTAAGATAATTGATGAAGAAGGAAAACGTTTAGAAAAACGCATTCACAATCTCCTTTTACTACAAAAACTGGAATATCTGGCTACTCATGATAAGCTTGTAAAAGACACCTTGGACATTAAAACACTAATAGAAGAAATTGTAGAACGCTTGCGGGCTCAGCGTCCTGAATTAATCTGGTCTCTAAACCTGATTTCTGTAGATGTGGAATTAGATCGAGAACAGTGTACTGTTGCCTTAGAAAATATACTCAACAACCAATTGAGGTATGCAAATAACACAATTGAAATTAAGTTATCTTTGACTAAGGATAGCACGCAAAATTCTAAAGTATTATTGCATGTGTGGAACGATGGACCTTCTTTAGAACCAGAAATCATGAATTCCCTTTTCCAGAAATTTGTTAAAGGAATCAAAGGAGATTTCGGCTTAGGCTTAAACATTGTCCAGCGCATCATCGAGCTCCATCACGGTAAAATATGGGCAGCTAACGAGAACGAGGGAGTCGCTTTTTATTTGGAAATACCAGTAAAATTAAATCAGATTAAGGACTAAGTCTTATGCAGACTTAGTCCTTAATCTTTTTTGCCGTCCCTCATCTAATAGATCGTAAATTACCGGTACTAAAACCAAAGTTATTAAGGTAGAAAAGCTTAAGCCGAAAACAACGGCTGTAGCCATGGGAGCCATAGTTTCTGAACCTTCGCCAATTCCCAGAGTCTGTGGTACTAAAGCTAAAACTGTAGTTAACGTAGTCATTAAGATGGGTCTCAAGCGAGTTGGTCCGGCTTTTAAAATAGCATCCCTTCGTGTCATACCCCGTTTTCTTAAGATTTTTACATAATCCACCAAAACGATAGCATTGTTAACAACTATTCCTGCCAACATGATAATGCCAATAAACGCCGGAACAGATAAACTTCTCCCTGTTATTAGCAAGCCGGCAACTATACCTATTAAGGTTACAGGTACACTGAACATTATTATAAAGGGATCTAATAAACCTTCAAATTGAGAAGCTAGAATCATATAGACTAAAATAACGGCAAGGATCAATGCTAAGCCTAGGCTTTTAAAGGACTCCATCATATCCTGATTGGCGCCGCCATACTCTACACTATATCCAGCCGGCAGATATACATCTTTTACTGCGCTTTGTATATCTTTAGTAACGCTACCTAAATCCCGGCCAATGATATCACCTGATATGGTTACAATTCTGGACTGATCCTTGCGGGCAACGGAAGTTGGTCCCGAGGTATACTCAATTTTGGCTATTTCTTCTAAAGATACGTTTACACCTTGAAGGTTAGGAACCATCAGCCGTTTGACATCATCTATATCGTTCCGGTTTTCTTCGGGTAATACCACCTTTATATCAAGCTCATCTCCATCTATACGGTACTTGGCAGCTACAGCACCCTGTAAGCCTGTCTGTAAAGTCTGGAAAGCTTGACTGGAGGAAACTTTGTATAAACTGGCTTTTTCTCGATCTATGATAATAGAAATCTCCGGACTTCCCTCAGCTAAACTTGTAGTAACTTCCCGGGTTCCCGGCACTTGCTCAATTTTCTCTGCATATTGAGCTGCAATCTCTTCTAATTTATCCAGTTCATCACCTTTTAAGGTAATGGAAATAGGGGAAGAACTCATGCCGCCTTGACTGGAAACTTTTACTTCTATCTTAGCCCCCGGTATAAGTTGGGTTTTTTCTCTGATCTCATCAAGGACGTCTTTAATACCTCGCCCCCTCTGACTTACCGGCACTAATTTGCCTGAAATACTAGCAAGATGAGAACTCTTTCCCCCCGATCCCAGACCCATTCCGCCTCCGCTTCCCACGGATACAAAAACCGTATCTATCTCGGGAAGTTCAGAAACGACTTGGACAACTTTTTCCATGACCTCACTTGTTTCTTCCAATAGGGTATTGCTGGGAAGCTCAATGTTTACGGAAAACTCTCCGCTATCTTGCTCTGGCATAAATTCCATTCCTACCAAGGGTAAAGCTAATAAACTGACTATGAACACAAGACCCGTCCCTATAACTACAAACTTCCGATGACGTAAAGACCACCCCAAAAGTCCCTGATATTTACTATCTAATTTTGTCAGCCCCATTTGCCAAACATTACTTATTTTATTAAAAAAGCCTTTTTTATCAGCATTTTTATTTTGATCCAACAACAAATATTTCGAGGAAAGCATGGGAATTAAGCTTAACGCTACCAGCAAAGATGCCGTTAGCGAAAATACTACAGTTAATGCCAAGGGCCTAAAAAGCTGAGCAGTTATCCCCTGAACATATACTATGGGTAGAAATACGGCTACCGTAGTTAATGTAGAGGACACTATAGCTGTTCCCACCTCCGAAGAACCAGCTACTGCTGCTTCCTTGAGGCCATATCCCTCCTGACGATAACGATAAATATTCTCTAAGATAACGATGGCACTGTCCACCATCATCCCTATACCCAAGCTTAATCCACCCAAAGATACCATATTTAAAGTTAAACCACCGAAATACATGAGAATAAATGTAGCAATAATGGATATAGGTATGGCCGTCCCGATGATTATTGTGCTTCTTGCATTACGCAAAAATAGAAACAAAATTAAAACTGCCAGCACTGCACCGATCAAAGCATTTTTTATTACTTGATTGATAGCTTCCCGAATAAATTCTGCCTGATCAGAAGCAATTTTAATTTCAATACCTTCAGGTAATTCCTCCTTCAGTTCCTTTATTGTGGCTAGAACTTTGTCTGATACATTTACTGTATTAGCATCACTCTGTTTTGTGATACTCACCGCTATGCTGGGCTTACCATTTAATAAAGAATAGCTATTAACCTCTTTATACGTATCCTTGATTTCTGCTAAATATTTAAGTTCTACACTTCCCCCTGAGTTGAGGGGTATTAAGAGTTCTTCTATATCTTCCAGGCTTTTAAATTCTCCTTTGCCCCTTACCAAAAAATCTTTAACCCCTTCTTGAATATAGCCCCCGGATATATCCATGTTCTCACTGGCAATTGTTCTTCTGATATCATCCATACTTATTTCATAGGTTTGTAACTTGTAAGGATCAACTTCTATTTGTATCTCTCGGGTTTTGCCTCCCGACACATCTACGGAAGCTACACCATTAATCTTTTCTAACCTGGGCTGTATTTTATCCTCTACGATTTTTTTCAGTTGGCTCAAATCTCTACTATCAGAGATACCTAAAGTAATGATAGGCATTGTATTTAGATCCGCTTTCATAATTAAAGGCTTAGCTGCACCCTCCGGGAAAAAAGCACTAACCCGGTCCACCTTTTCCCTAATTTCCGTAACAACGCTATCCATATCCGTACCATAATCAAACATGGTTACAACCATGCTACTACCCTGAGAACTGGTAGAACTAAGCTCATCTAATCCTGCTATAGTACCTAGCTGTTGCTCTAAAGGCTTTGTTATTAGCTTTTCAATTTCTTCCGGACCTGTACCCTCATCTTGTACTATGGTTACAGCTACAGGTAACTCTATCTCCGGAAATAAATCTACTTCTAAACCTGTTAAAGAAACTATTCCTAATAACAGCACAATTAAAACAATCATCGCTATAGTAACAGGTCTTCTCACAGAAAAAGCTGACAGATTCATGCTTTTTCACCACCATTTACTACAAGTACAGCATCCCCGTCAACTAAATCCTCATTTCCTTTTATAACTACGTTCTCTCCTGGTGCTAACCCCTCTAGTATTTCTGTATTGTCATTATTGCTTATACCTATCAAAATCTCTTTTTTAACAGCCTTGCCTTCTTCTATAACGAAAACACTGGCTACTCCATCTCTTTTTAGTACAGCCCTAGTTGGCACTTGTAGAGTATTTTCATGGAGATCGGTAATTAACTCTACTTGAGCATACATTCCTGCTTTTAAAGCACCTTCTCCGTTATCTACACTAATTACCACAGGATATGCCTTTAGCGCCTCATCCATAGTGGGACTAATTTCTTCAATAATCCCTTGATATACTTGGTCACCCTGGGCGGGGATCATTACCTTGACCTCATCACCTAAGGTGATTTTTTTGATTTGACTTTCATTAATGCTCGTATTTATATCCAATTTATCAACCTTAACAACTGTTGCAATATTTGTTTGTCCCGAAACCAGGTCTCCTACTTCCGCGCTTGTATCTGCTACTATTCCCGTAAAAGGTGCTTTAATAATGGTATTATCATAATTTAGCTGCTGAACTTTTAAATTATTTTCTGCTTGTTTGTATGCTGTTTCAATCTGTTCAAAAGCATTTTGCGCAATTGCTCCCATTTCAAATAAAACTTTATTCTTTTCATAATTTTTTAAGGCCTCATCATAAGCCAGTTGGGTAGAATTTAATTGAATAGCTACATTGCTTTGCTCCAAAACCGCAATAACCTGTCCTCCTTTAACCTTATCTCCCGTCTTTACTTGTAAGGAAACCAGCTTTTCTGCTCCAGCAATTTTAGGCCTTACAATAATGCTGTTTTGTGGTTCTGTTTTCCCACTTAAAACTAAGTACTGTGTTAGATCTCCTTCCTCAACTGTTGCCGTTTCTACCGGTATTCTAGTATCTGTTGCAGCTTCAACTTCCTTTCCACTTTTGCCACAACTAGTACTAACAACTAATGCTAAAAACATTAGAGATAAAACCATAAATTTCTGTGATCGTTTCAAGCTAACCCACTCCTCACCAAGATATAGAACTGCAAGTTATTATTTAAGTATAGGATAAAATTATCTTATAAATATCACAAAATTATGGGAAATTGTAAAAAGCCCCTTCCGAAGGCAGTGGTAGAAATGATATGTATATGTTGGAAAAAAAGACTGTGGTTCTAACTTAGACCACAGTCTTCATAATTCATAGCTTGCATTCCCAGTTTTTATCAATCGTACTGTTCCAGCCATTAACATAAGCGTCATATGGCATAAGAGGCTTTTCCAGCTCCTTCTTTGTTACTTCTGAAAGTTCCCCTGAATTAACAAGCTCTCTGCCTCCTTTTCTTAATAGCTTCTTATATTCACTAACAATTGGCTGCAATTGGGGTACAATTCCACTTAAAAGTCCTCCCTCACCTCTATAAATCTCTCCTATCAGTTCTGTATGAAAATTTCGGGCCATTCTTTTGAAGAGTAGGGATATCACCTGGAACTGACTTTGTTCAGGGAAAGCTGCATTACTTACTGCAACCCATTTAGGAACTTTTACATACGCATTTGAAAAACCGGGCCTATCCACATGTCTGCATTCACCCTTTTCATCCTTGCCCACATAGGGAGCTCCCAAGGATAAACATCTATCGAAAAAAACTTTCATTATCCCCGAAACATTATCAATATATAGAGGTGTAGCAAATATAACTAGCTCCGACTGTCTATACGCCTTAAGCATTTCCTGCATATCATCTTCGATAACGCATTTGTTCAATTCGTTATTAAAACAATGGATACAGGCCGTACAGTAGTTTATTTTTTTCTCTGCAAGAAAAAAGTTTTGTATTTCCGCCCCTGCTTCCCTAGCTCCGGTAAGTATTTCTCGAACCATGATGTGGGTATTACTGTTCTTTCCTTTTGGGCTACCATTATATGCTGTAATTTTCATATTTTTTATTCTTCCTCTCATTGTATCCTCGTTCCCCATAAGGTTGAAGTTTAGCAAGCCATTTTTCTTCCAGCTTTTTTAACTCATCTTTCTTATTAAAAGCTTCGTCTTCTTTCTTTTCTAGTACCTCTAAAACTTCAAAAACAAAAACTTCTTTACCAAATTCATCTAATTCTTTTTGCAGCTTTTTATTTCTATGGGAACCAGATTCCAATTCCATTTTCTTTCCATTAATAGTCTTAAGATTGGGAGTACTAACCACTAATATCTTGTGATTTTTGGTGTTCCTAATCTGATAAACTCCCGCCTCGGTTTTTGCTTCTTTATATAGTTGCTTTAATTCTTTCTTGCGCTCCATGTTACTCTCCTTCTCTTTTATAACATCACTTTTAAGCCAATATTGGCTTCCATCTGCTTTTCTAGCTAAAAAGCCATATTCAATCAAATACCTTCTCAAGATTACATAATCACTGTAAACAGCTTCCAATATTTTATTGACTTCTTTTTCAGTATAGACTCGTTCTTTTTCAAACCTCTTGGCTATTTCCTGAAGAACAACCAGCTTATTTTTCTCTTTCATGTAAAAAGTCTTTAAGGATCCTGCTATTCCTTCAGGAAAGTACTTCTTTAAAACCTCTGCCCTTTCTTTTTCCGTGACATTATAACAGTCATTACCATTCTCCGACTTATTAGGTGAATCTTTAGTTCTCAACCCATGTTTTGTATCCTGTTCTTTTAATAGTTCCATGATAGCCAAGAACACTTTTGCTTGTCGTTCTTTTTCCTTTAAAGCAAAACGGTGGTTCCTTATTGTAGAAGTACTCCCAATACCCAGTTCTCTTTGTACCTCTTTATCACTTTTACCCTGATAAAAAAGCTGTAGTATACGGCTCTGATGCTCTGATAGACCTGTAGACTTTTTATCTAGTTGAATCAAATAATCGAACACTGATTTGTGATATTTCTCTATATGAACACGTATATACTTTCCCGCCTCATAGAGCAAACCATCATCGGGATAGATAATCCCCTTATATATTTTTTTCCCGCAAATTAAGCATTCATAATATTCCTCTACTTCTCTAAAGCCCCTTTTGATTTGTTCTAACGAGGCATTCTCAAATAATTCCCCAACCTCCATTTACATTTCATCCTCCCAAAATAATTTTATAGATAATGTCATCATTCGCCTATTTATTACATAGATACTTTAATATAAAGTCTACTGTATTGTCAAGTACAGTTAATAAATTGATTTAATACAGCAAATATAAAGGACTTTGCCTTACGACAAAGTCCTTTGTTTAAGTCTTATTTATCTTTTTCCCTAAATATTAAAGTAAAATAGCTGGTGGTCTCCATCAAATCATTTTCCATAATAACACCAGAATTTGTATTAGCTAACACTTGAAACTCCTTAATATCCTTACTTTCTGCAACTCTTAAAACACAAGCTAGAGAAGCAGGAGAATCTAAATGGTCGTTCCCCATGTGGGCTAAGGTCAAGTAGTCAAAGTTTTGCATCACTTTCAGAGTTTCCTTATCTTTTTCCTCTGCCTGGGCACGGGTTAAGTAATGGGAAAAATCTACAGACCCCACCAGCACAGCCTTCTGTTCCAAATACGGGTTAAGTATCTCTAATAAGTCATCTACTTCCTGAAAAGTTACATCATGATGCAAAATCAGGGGTACTACCTCCGTCTCCGGCATGTAATGCTTAACAAACGGCATCAAGTTGCCTATAGAATGTTCCTTAGCTAAGACCTTATTATTTTCAACAACTTTCCCTTGGGAAAGCAACTTTTGCACTATTTCCTCATTAGTATTAACTATCCCCTCCGGTGTTTCCCAATCATAACTCCCGGTAATAATGGGCTCCTCTGCGTTGGGATGATTAGGACCAATCAGAATAATGACCTCCGGTTTCTGTAGAGCTAAAGCTTTCATAAATTCCGCAATAAGTTCCCCCGCCACTAAATGATGGGGTACAACTCCACAGCTAATCTTTCCTTTTACTATATCCTGGCCTTGCTCCTCAAAAGTTTTAGAAAAATACGGGAGTAAAACCTGCTTAGGCACGAAAGAGGCCTGGGCAGGTTTTATTTTCTCCACTTTTTTTTCTGTACTACAACCACAGATAGTAGTAAATATCACTAGTAATATTAATACTACATATATACTCCTTAAAATCCTGGGATTACAACATAGCTTCATATAACTCATTTAATAACTATCCTATCTTCTTGGCTTAATGTGTTATATTGACTATTCCTAGTATCAGTTAAAAGGGATGGTTCAGCCTTAAATTCTCCCGGTGATACGATGCGTGCATAATATTTAATTACACCGTTCCTTTTCCCTACGGAAAAGGTTAACTTTTGCCCTTTAACTTCACTAGGATAACTTATTGTTTCTTGATTTCTATCCTCATACCGATAAGGTCTGCTGACATAACGCATACCTGCCGGTAATATATCAATTATCTCATAACTACTTTCTGGGGCTTTATCTCCTAAACTGTAACTTACAACTACTTCTACCAGGTTACCACGCTCAAAGCTCTTGCCTTGCATTTGCTTACTGTGATATTGTCGGTTTATTTTTAAATCTTGCTGAGTAGCACTATCTTGTGCAGCAAAAGGTTCCGTATATGTTGCCACTAATCCTACCTTACCTTTAATTTCACTGAATTTAAGGGTTGCTAAGTCTTCAGGTAACACCACCAGTTCAAAAGTTTCCCGGTTTTCAAGGGACTTAGTAGTCTTTTTACCCTTCAATTCATAGGTAAAGCTAACAGGCTTTTGCTCCATATATTTTAGATTAGCTTGGAGAATCTGCACCTCTTCTAAAGAGTTTAAGAGCTCTTTACTACTGTTTTCTAAAATATATTGATATAATTTATGTTTTTCCGGCCTATTCAAACGGGCAGCCAACACAGCCATCTGGGTAGTTGCATCGATGATTTCATCCTGGTCTTTTCCACCCTTAATGCGCATAGTAGCACCCAAATCTTCCCCATACTGACTTAATAATTCACCTAATACCTTTTCAGCATAGGAACCACTACCGATTTCCAGATATGCTAAAGCCAGATTTATCTTTTCTGCCGGTTGAATATCTTTTTCTTGCCAGTAACTATCTAACTCTAATAATACCGGTTCTCTCAGAGCAGCTAAACCTAAGAGAGCTACACTCTTATCATCTTCAGCGTCTTCGTTATCTAACACACTATAAAAGTATCCTGCTAACGCCCTTTTATCGAAAGCATCACTCTGTAAAACCGCAGCTCGGGCCGACAAGGTTAAATCACTATCTGCATAAGGTAAGATACTCAAACCTCCATCCCTCTGTTGATAGGGTAATAAGTTTTCTTCCTCTTCTATTCCCCAGTACTGACTTTCTTCCGGGAAATACTCTTTCATAAGCTGGCGTGCTTCCCTGCGGGCTAACTGCTGTTCCAAACGACTTCCGTAGCTCCAAGTTAAACTGTACAATCCACGCAAATTTTGACTCTTTTCATAGTCGCTGAAAAGCAGAAGTGTGGGTTCCTCTTTTCCCCCCTGCACCTTAAGGTCTTGGGCTAATAAGTAGTGCTCAGAAACTGTTCTTTCTAAATAAGATTTTACCACGTTTATTTCCTTTGTTATTATATCTGACCGCCCGCCACTCTCTCCTTTTACTGTTAGAGTATATGCACCTTCTGTTAAGGTTGGTAACCTCCAGTCAACGGAAGTAAAAGCCTTTCCTTCTGACTGGGCAGTTTTTTCTTGGCCTTGCGAGTCAACCAGCTTCATCTGATAAGCTACCTTGCTTCCCCTTGTCAACTTTTCGCCATAGGAACGCAAAATAATCACGGGTTTATCGCCTTCCAAGTAAGTATCGTTCCCTGTCACTTCTACAAAGAAGGGTAAACGTACCGCCAGCTGACTTGTTCCACTTCCTGCCTGGAAATCAGCGGTAAGAGCATGATAAGTCACGCGCCAGGATGTTAAATTATCAGGTAATTCAAATTCTACTGTTGCTTTACCGCTTCCATTCGTCTGTAAAGAGGCAAATATAACATTGTCGCGGAAATCTGTACGCTCTCCATCTCCTTCTCCACCACATTCCGCACCCCCACCTATGTTAGGATGGAAATGCGACATTCTGCTGAATAATCGAGTAGAAAAATAATCGTTATACAAACTGTTTAACAGATTTACCCTTTGCTCTTGCAAGCTGTAAAGGGCTTCATCCACCAAATTAATATTGATATTAGCTTTAACGGGTTTATCCTTTTGATCTGTCACTAAAACATCTAATTTAACCTTTTCTCCCGGACGATACTCCCGTTTATCTGTGTTGATTTGTACCTTTAACTCTTTAGTTTCCTTGGCAAAAGGCGCCGTATAGTTGTAAGTTTCATGATAGATTTTCCCATCAAAATATACACCAGAGATATTTACATTAGGTATATCTTTTTCTTGAAAAGTAAAGCTATATTGAGAACTGCTGCTTACCAGGAAGGAGTTAATATATTTTTGCCCCTGGAGATATAAGAAACCCTGGGATCTAGTAGGTACTGCTTCTCCATTATTCAAGAAATCTACAACAACATTTTCTCCTACAGCATAATCATCTTTATTTTCTTCACCTTCTAAATGGTAAAAATATCCATAGCGGCGGTTGTCAACCTGCCAAATAGGTACTTTGCTAGTGGTAACCCGTCCCTTTTCATCCACTGCCGTCAATAAAGCATAATAGGATTTTTCCGGATCTAAAACTCCATTATAGATAGCCTCTCCTGAGCTATCAGTTACCAACTCAAAATCTTCCACATGTTCCTCGGAATGTTTATAATAATAATCTTTAACAACCTTTTTATTAATAAAATCATAAGTTTCGCCATTTTCTACTTTGGTCCAAACATCCCGATAGATTTCCCCTTTAATAGTACCATTTGGCACAGGGGCCCCCCTATAATTTTCTGGAGCAAGATACTCTCCTTTGTTTATCTTGCTTAAATCCATCTGAGATAGCTTAGCTTTTAAGGTAAATGTATTATCTGTACGTTTTGCTTCTGCTGTAACAGAAACCCCACTGCGAAAGACATATATTTTTTCAGAAGCACTGATTTCCCCGGTTTCGGGTAATGTGCCTCGTACGTCCATATAAACGGTCTGATAATCACTATATTGACCAAATCCAGGGTTCCCGTCATACATGATTTCTGCCTTCCCCTGCTCATCTGTAATAACGGTGCCTTCTGCTTGATTTTTTTCATTTACATTATAAGTTAGCTTTAGATCGGGGACAGGCGTACCTTCAAAAAATAGCCCTTGTGCAGTAAACTTGACTTTTTCCCCCGAAAAAACTGCTTTTTTATCCTGTGCAAGGGTTAAACGATAAGCCGGTTTCTGATAGGTCTCTACCGAAAAACCCCGAGTAAGAAGGATTGTGTCTCCTGCCTTCAGCTTAAGATAATAGTAATCCGGCTTGAGTAAAGGTAGTTTGATCTTCCCATTAAAAACATTAGCTTCAACCGGAATATCTTGAGTTAAAATAGCAGAGCTTCCTTCATCCCAAGAGTTTCTATAGTAACCTGTGCCACTCAACTCCAAGGTAACTTCTTTAATGTCTTTAGCTCCTTTTACCCGCGGAGCCGTAACACCCCAGAAGTATAGCTCATCTCCCGGTTTATATAACTCCCGATCTAGATAGAGATATTTCCAGTAATCCTCTTCATCTAAACCTTGTACCTGAGAAGTATCCATAAACCAGGCGCTGACTTTTAAAGGCATTAATATTTCTTTACCTTTGCTTTTTATATGGGCGTACTCCTTTTCCATAGGCAAGAGGGGTTTATCAATAAATACTACTCCGTTATTATCCCCTTCATATGATAAATCACTGTTGGTAATGCTTACTTTAGCTTGGGAAACAGGTTTTTGAGTAGCTAAGTCATTTACCCACATTAAAGCATTTTTCTCACCAATAGTTAAATAAGTTGCCAAATCTGTTACCTGGAACCACACTTGATGCTCTGCTTCATCCGCCTTTATTTCCGCTGCATAAAAGCCGGCAGGTAAAGCCTCCGGAAACATTAGATAATGTCTAGAACTATTTCCTTTAGAATTTGTATCTGCATCTTGAAACTCCGTTTCAAATTCTACAACTTTAGTCAGCTTAGAAAAATCCTCCCGGTACTTATCACGATTGAAATGACTCCACTCCGGTATTTCATCCCTTTTGCTCAAAGCTTGTAAGAATTTAGCTGCGTTAGGATAACTGTACAGAGTAATATTAACCAGTGGCACTTGTCCTTCCTTATAAAAATAGGTCTGATAATAAGGAGCTTCACTAGTAGAGAATTGAGTTAAATTATTATCTAAAGAAAAATCAAAAGCTTTACTTTCTTCTTTGAAAGGAACAGTTTCAAAACTAAAGCTATAGTCCTCTGTTAATACGTCTTCACTGTCTGTTAACTTTAAACCTTGTTTCAGGGTCACAGTATAGATAGTTGCATAATCCAATTTCTTAGGTACAAACACTAAGGTTTTCTTATGCTTCTCAAAACGTCCCTCTGCTTGAGGGGAGATAGTAAAGAAGTCCTTAATTTTATCCATGGCAAAATTTTCATGGGAAAAAGTGATTTCCAATCCCGTATCCACAGGAACATGGGTTGCTTGATTTCTAGGCAAGCTATTTAATACTCGAAAGCTTTTTTTAGTCTGAAAAGCCCAGGAGTACTTCTCTTTCCCCTGTCCAGTAGGATCAAAGGCTACTTTGTAAATAGTATTATTAGCTAATTCCTTATCAGGTTGAATGTTATATTCCTTACCTTGGTCGGCCTTTTCCAATTTATATGAGATTTCAGGTTCTATTTTTAGTCTTTCCTTAACAAGTTTTTCGTCTAAGGGTTGATCACTTTTTAATATAAAGGCTGTTTTTGTATCTATCCCCAGACTATCTTGTTGGGCTACCGTAATGGTTATTTCTCCTGCTTGCACCGGTTCTATAAAAGGATTCATTTGGCTCAACCCCCAAAAAAGACCGGTGAACATAAATACAACGATTATAAAACTGGCTATCAATTTGAAGCTTCTTTTGTGCTCACTTTTTTTCCCTTTTGCTAAAGGAAAGTTAGGTTTCTTCCATTTTTTAAAGAATAAAGTAACCTTGTTCTCCTTGCTTTCCTCACTTTTTTGTGTTTGTTGTTTTTCCTGATTTTCTGGCAGATTTTCTTCTACCTGATCACTATATTTTTCTTCAATAGATTTACTTAATAAATCCTTTAAATTTTCTTGAAAAGATGTATTTTGGGGTGCAGGTCCTATATCTTCAAATTTACTACCCATTTCTTTTTCCAATTCTGCTAATTCTTTTTCCATATCAAAAGGCTCTTTACTCATGATGCATCATCCTTTCCCGTAGATTTTGTAACCCCCGGTAAAGCAATTGTTTTATAGAACCTTCCGTTTTGTCTAAAATCTGGGCTATATCTTTGTATGATAGACCTTGTAAATACCGTAATACGATGGCCTGCTGTTGGGAGGAAGGGATGGTTTTTAATTGAGATATCAACTGCTCTTTTTCTGTCTTTTTAACCACAACCTCTTCCGGGCTGGCCTCACTATCTACAGCAGGAAAATCTTCCGTCAATTCTACAGTTTGCTGATCTTTGTTGCGATAAAAATCAACCAAATTATTAGAAGCTATTCTGTAAAGCCACACTATGATAGGCACCTTGCGATATTCAAAGTTTTTAATATTTTCTAGGGCTTTTAAAAAGGTTTGAGAAGTAATCTCCTCTGTCACACTAATATTAAAAGTTCGATAATACACATAATTGTAAATCTGCTTAAAATGCTTATCATATATATGCAAAAAAGCTTTCCTATTTGCTTGTGCCGCATGTATTAACTCTTCTTCTGATATGAAATTGTTGGATTCCATTTTATCTCCTCCATATAAATAACCAGTAAAAACCGACCTTATGTATTAACGTAAAAATAAGTAAAAAGTTACGGTAATTATTAATATTTATTCTTTATCTAAAATATCATTAATTAACAACTTTTCCTATCATTTTATCTTAAAAATTTTAAAATTTTTCCTATTGTTTAATCTAGTACAGCTAAGAAAAAACTGTGCACTATCAAAATTATAGCGCACAGCCCTTTAAACTTAACGTTTTAGCTAATTACTGAACCTCGCCTGACTAAATAATAAAACCTACAATAATATAAAGCACTACAGTAACACCGGCAAATACAAGGGCATAGGGCAACTGTGTTCTGATGTGATCCATAACGTCACAGCCTGTTGTGGCACAAGACATGGCTGTTGTATCGGAAATAGGAGAAGCATGATCTCCAAAAATACCTCCGCCAAATACCGCAGAAGCCACTAGGGGGATGCTTACACCCATAGCTAAAGCAATAGGCAATGCTAAAGGCATCATTACGGCATGAGTGCCCATAGAACTACCGGTAGCAAAAGATATGATGCTGGCAATAACAAAAACTAAAGCTGCTAATAACGCCGGGGTTAGGAAACCGGCTAGTGTATGGGCCAAATAAGCACCTGTATCCAGTTGTTTAACCACACCACCCATAGAAAAAGCAAAAATTAAGATGCTTACAACAGGGAGAATTTCTCCCGTTCCTTTAAAAACTAAACCCACATACTCAGTAAAAGTAAATATTTTCTGCTTGATATACATGGATCCGGCCACAAAAAGGGAAAGAAAAACTCCCCACAATATAGCCCCGTAGCCATTACCTTCTATCAAACTACCTTTACCGGTGATAAGCATAACCCCTAATATTACCGTTATCATAGTTAGAATGGGTACAATCATATTGGCTGCTGTAGAAGCTTTTATTTCTTCGGCAGCAGCTGTTTGAGAAACTGCTTTTTGGGCTTTTACTCCTTCTTCTTTAGGTTCATCTAATAAGCCTAATTTTTCAGCCCTCTCCTCCGCCTTCTTCATGGGGCCAAAATCCTTACCACTGACAATTAAATACAGCAATGCCACCACAGCTATTAGACAGTAAAAATTCAAGGGGATAGACTGAACCAAAACCTTAGGTGCATTGGCTACCCCTTGGGCTTCAATAAGTCCAATCATAAAAGCCCCCCATCCACTTAAAGGAATTAGTACACAAACAGGGGTAGACGTAGTATGTACAAGAAATGCTGCCTTTTCATGGGGTACTTTCATAGCATCATTAAGGGGTCTTGTTACAGCACCCGTAATCATACAACTCAATGTCCCTGAAGTAAATACCAAAATGCCTATTAACCATGTGAACAGGCTGGAACCTTTTTTAGATTTAATAATAGCCTTTTTCTTAGTCATATATTCTACAAAACCACTAATACCCCCTGATTTTTCAACAACCAGGGTCAATCCCCCTAGCAGAGCACATACTATAATAACAATTGTATTGGAATTACTCTCAAACACCTTTATAAATGAATATAAAGTTTCATTAAGGCCTACAAAAACATTGCCTCCAGCTAAAATAATATAACCTAAAAATACACCGGAAAATAGGGCTACAAAAACATTCTTAAATACTAACGCTAATACTATAGCTAATACTGGTGGTAAAACAGATAAGAAACCAAACTCCATAAATTTTCGCCTCCTTAGATTCTCACAGATTTTCCTAAATTATTGTTAATAATTTTGTTATCTTTAACGGCTATTTCTCCCTTAAGAAAAACATATCTTATTCCCTCAGGAGGTAAAGTAGGCTCCGCAAAAGTTGCTTTATCCCGGATCTCTTCATAATCAAAGATGACTAGATCTGCATCACAACCCAGATCTAAAGAACCTTTATCTATGCCTATTCTCTGGGCGGGAAGATAAGTTATTTTTTCCAAAGCCTGATATAGATTGAGAAGTTTTTTATCTTTAACATATTCGTTAATAAAACGCGGGAAGGTTCCACTGGCACGGGGATGTCCCTGGGAACAGTTCAAAAGCCCATCACTGGCTATAATTACATTGGGATGACTCATGGCCAGATCTACTTCCTTTTCTTTCATAACATGGGCAACAGTTAAAAGCTCTGGCTCTTCCTTTCTCAACTTACGAAACAGATCTTCCGTCAAGCGCTGCCCTTTATATTGTCCTTGGGCTATTTCAATGTTACTGTACCCACCGGGATAACGTTTTGTGAATCCTTCATCATAAGTTGTAGCACCCAATTTGGTACTAAAAGCATTATAAGGATAACAATCTGCTGCTATATCTGTTCCTTTCAGGTAATATTCATCCATTAAGGTTAAGAGCTCTCCCATTTGACCAAAAGCACCCATGCTCCCAATATGGGAAAGCTGGAGGGGAACTTCCATCTTAATTCCTGCTTCTATGAATTCTACTGCTGCAGGAATTACATTTTGGGCATCATCGCGAATATGAGCAGCTACTAATTTTTGCTCTTTATGAGCCGCCCCGCATATCAATTCCAACTCTTCTTCAGTAATCCCGGGAATATAACGGATACCAAAGGATATACCTCCACAGCCAGTAGCAAGATATTTTTCTGTCAGAGCTCTCATCTTCTTAATATTATCCAGCCCTATCTTTTTGTAGCGATCTGTCTCCCCTACTTTTTTCCTAAGAGAACCATGAGGAACAAGGAGGCCAACATTTACCGGTACTCCTAACCTGTCAACAGCATCTAAATACACGTCTGGCTCATCCGGACCTATTCCACAGTTTCCTCCGATAGCTGTTGTTACGCCCATTCTCAACATACAGTTAAAAATATCCAGCTTAAATGTATCTTTCTCCGGATCATAATCATCTTCATGCATATGTAAATCAATAAACCCCGGAGCTATAATTAAACCTGCAGCATCAATAACTTTATCTCCTATTAGCTCATATTTTGAAATGTTTGAAATTTTACCATTTTCTATGGCAATATTGAGTTTTGAAAATATTCGGTTTTTAGGGTCAACTAAAATACCCTGGTTTATTACAGTCCTCAATCCTCTGCCTCCTTTAATATCATGATTTTTCTTATAATTTCTAATACATCACCTCTTTTCTGTAAATTGAAAATATATTTTTCTTTTATTTAGTCTAAATACTTATAGATAAGCATTTGGACTAAAATGATTATGTTTAATTACTAAGCATTATATTGTACTCTCCTACTTTCTTATAGAAAGCTGTTCTCCCAATACCTAAATACTTAATGGCTGCCGTCTTATTATAGTTTGTTGCCTCTAAAGCTCTAATTATTGCTTCTTTTTCCGCATATTGAACATATTCCTTAAGGGTTCTAATGTCCCCTTTTAGATAATTACTTGAATTATTCTTTCTGATATAGGCCGGTAAAGCTGATCTATTAATAACATTACCCTCTGCAATGTTGACTGCTCTTTCTAACACATTCTCCAACTCTCTAATGTTGCCGGGCCAATGATAAGAATAAAAGTCCTCGTAAACTTCCGGTGATATAGTAAGCTTTTCTCTGCCTACTTTTTTTTGAATTTTAGGCATCATCTGCTCTACTAATTCCCGAATATCTTCTTTGCGGTGAGATAAAGTAGGTAAATGTATAGCAACAACATTAAGGCGATAATATAGTTCCTCTCTGAATCGGCCTTCTTGCACTTCTTTTTTTAAATCTTTATTGGTGGCGGCAATAACTCTAACATCAACTTTAATAGAGCGCGATGATCCCACAGGATAAAAACAATTATCCTGCAAGACATTAAGAATCTTCGCTTGTAAGTAATAATCCATGTCGCCAATCTCGTCTAAAAAGATGGTTCCTTCATGGGCCAGGCTAAACTTTCCTGCTTTGCCACCTTTTCTTGCTCCTGTAAAAGCTCCTTCTTCATAACCAAAAAGTTCACTTTCTATGAGATTTCCGGGAATGGCCGCCATATTTACGGTAATAAAGGGCTTATCTACCCGCCTACTGTTATCATGAATAGCCCTGGCAAAAAGTCCTTTTCCAGTTCCACTTTCTCCCAATAGTAAAACTGTAGAATTTGATTTGGAAACCCTTTGGGCCATCCTAATTGGCTCCATAATAGCAAGGGAACTGCCTATTATTCTATTGAAGGCAGGATACTTGAAATCTCTATTAAGTACTTGTTTCTCCAACCGCTTTATTTCGCTGATATCACGCAAAATAATAGCTGCTCCCCTGATTTTACCAGAATTTTCATTATATATAGGGAAAGTAGAGGAACGCACCCAGATACCATTAAGGGATAGTTCTTTTCCTCTTATTTCCTGAGCTTGTCCCTTTAGCACAGCATCTAGATAATACGTCACTTCATTATCAGGATGAATATTACTAAAATGTTGTCCAATGATTACAGGCTTGGGACTGTTAGGCCCTTTAGCGAGAAAATTTTTCCCTTTTATAATTTTCTTAGCATCTTCATCTCTTGCCGTGTAACCATGATTTTGATAGAACTTAACTGCTCCTGTGTTTCCATCAATTATCACCAGGTGGCCTATGTCATTAACATATTTCATTTCATACAATTTATCATTTACATATATGGTTATTTTGTTTGATATATCATCAATAGTTATTCTTAAGGATATTTGCTCCATCTTACAGTTTAGCATTAGAGGTTGCTCCATTTTTCCACCTGAGGCAATTTTATAATAACAGGGAGCTTTGTTATCTTTATATTTGCCAACAACTATTAAAGCATCCTCTTTATTGACATAATATACAGGCATTCCTAAAACACTTAAATCCTCAGGCTCCAAATTGCCATCATCTGCACCTAATTTATTATCGGCAAGAACAACTATATCGCCTCTAGCAATTTGCCCAGCAGGGTGTTCAGGACCAACTTTGGCAGAAATACCGAATATTTCTTGTGCTCTGCGATTATAAACCTGAATATTTTTATCGCTATCTACTGCTATTACGCCATCTTCAATCATATCTAAACTACTTTTATAATATACTTCCTTATTCAATCCTTAATCCTCCAAATTTACTACTTAATCTATGGTATACACTAATATGCTTTATTAGCAATTTTCGACAATTATTATCTAATCCCTGCAACCTATAATTGTATTTTGTTAGGGAAAAAAGAAACCCCGAGATCCTTCATCACCTGAAGAGTCTCTAGGGTTCTTTTTTATAATAAATCTTTGGGAGATTATATTATCCGGCCTTTTGCACCTGAGAACGGGAGTAAGCAAATATGGCCTGTAAAGCCTGCTCTGCCTGATCTTCAGGTACTGCCCATGTACCACCTGACGGTATAGTAAAATGTGCTTTACTCTCTATCCCTTCAGCCTGAAGAATCTTTTCTAACTCCTCCCAGATCATTCCTTGTTCCTCATCCCACAGGGCTGTTAGCAAACAACAATTTGCTGATACCATTGCTTTATTTTCTTCTAATCCTTGAGTATCATTATTTGCCTGTACTGCTAAGCAGTACTCATCATCCTGTCTTTGACAGAAAAGCCCATCTACTGCCACCTTCTGCCATAATCCTTCTTGGCCTGATCCCTTGGCTTTAACTATAACTATATCCTTCCAGAGGGCCAGACCATATAGCCCTCCGAAGCTTTCCCCTTTTTTCCCGATCAAGGTTCCCTCTTCCTCACTAAAGGTGGAACGCACTTTGAAGGGTATATTGTAGTTTATGGCGGCCTTTACTGCTCTAGGATGAACTACTTTGGAGCCACTTCTGGCCAAGAGATGCATGGAGGTAAAGTCTATTTCTTTGATGTAGGGGGCTTCCGGTATCAACCGCGGGTCGGTAAAGGCTACCCCCGGTACATCTGTATAGATTTCTACTAAGTCCGCTCCTAAGGCACCTCCTAAGGCAATGGCTGTGGTATCACTGCCACCTCGCCCTAAGGTTGTGATGGATAAATCTTCTGTCCAGCCTTGAAAACCTGCTACTATTACTATCTCTCCCTCTTGAAGGGCTTTTTTTATTCTTTCCGGATTTATTTCTTTTATCTCTGCATTGCTAAAGTTTTCATTTGTTTTTATCCCAGCTTGAAATCCTGTACAGGCACAAGCTTTATGACCTTTTTGCTCTAAGGAGTGGGCCATTATACAGGCGGAGATGATTTCTCCACAGGAGGCTAATAAATCTTTCGTCCTCCCTTGTACATCAGGTCCTATTTCTTGCAAAAGTCCCAACAGGGTATCGGTAGCATAGGGCTCTCCTTGGCGTCCCATGGCCGATACTACCACTACTACTTTATTTCCCTTTTCCTTAGCACTTATTATCTTTGCCAGTACTTTTTCCCTTTTTTCCTGGGTGTTAACAGATGTTCCTCCGTACTTCTGCACAATCAAGGGCATTATCTTTTCCCCCTTTAAGCCAGTTCTTTTCTGCGATTAGTTCTGCAATTTGTACAGCATTAAGGGCTGCCCCTTTCAGCAGATTATCTGCTACTACCCACATATTTAAACCATTTTCTATGGTGAAGTCTTTGCGAATTCTTCCCACGTATACATCGTATTTACCTGCACAATCTACGGCTAAAGGATAAACATTGTTTTCTGGGTCATCCATAATTTTCACACCCGGTGCTTTTGCTAAAATTTCTTTTATCTCCGCTACTTCCGGCAACGGCTTTTCTGTCTCTATGTTTACTGCCTCGGAGTGACAACGTACAACCGGTACCCTGACGGTAGTAGCTGATACCCGTACAGTATTATCCTCAAAAATCTTTCGAGTTTCATTATGCATTTTCATTTCTTCTTTGGAATAACCATTATCCAGAAAATCATCAATATGGGGAAGGGCATTAAAAGCTATTTGATAAGGATAGACATTTACAGGCATCTCTTTATCTTCTGCAAATGCTTTCGTTTGCTCATTGAGTTCCTCAATAGCAGCCAAACCTGTTCCTGAGACGGCTTGATAGGTTGAAACAATTATTCTTTTTATCCTAAATAAATCATGTAAAGGCTTTAAGGCTACTACCATCTGAATAGTAGAACAATTGGGGTTAGCTATTATCCCTTGGTGCTTTTGAGCAGCCTGGGGATTGACTTCCGGCACAACTAAAGGTACGTCAGGATCCATCCGGAAAGCACTGCTGTTATCAATCACTACTGCTCCTTCTTTGGCAGCTATAGGTGCCAAAGTACGGCTAGCTTCTGCTCCTGCTGAGAAAAGAGCAATATCAATTCCCTTAAAAACGCCTTCGCTAATCTTTTTAGCTTTATAACCTTTTCCTCGGAATTGAATAATTCTTCCTTCATTTCTCCTTACTAAAGGTACTATTTCAGATATAGGTAAATTGGACTTTTCCAGCGTAGATAACATCTCTTTACCTACTGCTCCTAAGCCAACAACTGCAATCTTTAAATCTTTCATTTAAATACATCTCCTCGCTGCTCATCAATGATGTCCACCGCTTATGTACATTCATCTTCTCTGCGCGGACATCGTGGTTTTAATTGTCATTATACAACTTTAAAAAATATTGTCAATAACTTTTGGGATATTTTATTGTTTATTTTTTGTTGATCTAACAAGAAAACTGCTAACTTTTTAAAGTTGGCAGCTTAATTTTTTTACATATTATTTCTATTGCTAATTAATTGAAGAAAGAATCCATAGTGTAAACTTATTTCAGAATATTGTACTGAAATTATTTGTGATAACATAGTAACCTTTAGGTAAGACACGCGTCTATATTTACAGAAAGATCATTTTCTCAGAAAGGAGGGAGAGAGCGTGTGAAAGCGCGATTCAACCGTATCTATGAACAGCTGAAAGATACCGTTTACGCATATTTGCTTTACATGACAAAAGATGGCAAAACGGCTGAGGATTTGAGCCAGGATACTTTTCTGAAGATATACCTGAATTTGTTCCGCTTTCGTGGAGATTGCAGCGAAAAAACTTGGGTATTGAAAATCGCCCGTAATACGTTTCTCTCCTATGCAAGAAAGAAAAAACCCATCCTACTGGAAGAACAGGAGTGGGCCAATCTGTTGCCCGCGCGGTGTATTAACCCGGAAGAAAACATCCTGCTGCGGGAACATGAACAAATAATTAGAAGCGTTTTGCTTGCGTTGCGGGAAAATGACCGGTCTGTCCTGCTTTTGCGCGACTATGAGGAACTTCCCTATCAGGAAATCGGGCGGATCATGGGCCTTTCGGAGTCGGCTGTCAAATTGCGGATCTTTCGTGCGAGGAAACGATATCAGGCACTGTATCAGCAGTGGTCTGGAGAATCAAGGGAGTGATTGAATGAACTGCAAATATCATGATAGAGTCTTATCCTATCTAAACTCACATGGTTCCGATGATCCTGAGCTGGAAGCACACATTGCTGGGTGTCCGCAATGTTCTGCTATGGTCGACGAATATCTTGACGCAGAACAAAGAATGAAAATACCGAAAACCGGATATCAGGGGAATCCCGACGCGTTGAAACAGCAAGTCAGGAAATTTGACAAGGGCATCAGCAGGATCGTTATCTTTACAATTATTGGCTTGATTTTGGGATGGTTCAGCTATAATTACAGGACGATTGGATTCTGGCCGCTAAAGGCTGTGATTGCAGTCCCATATAAACTCACTTTCTGGATTCATACCCTGCTGCATCATCACTCGGACATAGAGATCCAATATTGGGGGATGAGTTTTCTAAAAACGGATTTTTTCTCGGAGTCGGTTTTCGCAACTCTGATAGCTGAGCGGATTGTTGCAGTCCTGTTCGGTGGAGCCATTTATGGAGCGTTGGCCTACTGTACCGGCGACAAACGAATATTCACGCTACAGAGACTTGTGAAATTTCTTGCCTGCTGGGCTGTATTGATCGCGCTGTCGATTGGTTTATCCTTTGGTATCAACGTCTATCAAATCAATCAGATGGAAACGTTGAAAAATGTGGAGGAAATCTGGATTCCACCTGAAAAGGAAGGGTTTTCGACAGTTTGGACCCCAGCAAAAGATTCTGATATATATAATATTTTCTATTCAGACTTGGTACAGGATGACAGCATTATGCGTAACCACAACGAGGAAATACCCGTCATATTTACGTGGAGGCATCAAAAGGAGACCATGCTCGTTCTTATTAACTGCGAGAAGCAATACCTGATAACAAGTCAGGGAACGCTGTGGCGTATTTCGCACGAATTTGCCCAATCAATTGCCGATCGGGATTACAGTAATGTGATGGAGAAAGGGGAGAATGACCAATGATTGAGAAAATCAAGAAACTGAAAATTACCCGGAAACGCGATTGGGCAATTGCCTTCCTCTTTCTGACTCTTATTGTATATTGCTTCATCAACATAAAGGCTGTGTACATCGATGAAAAGATGGTGTTTCTCTTTTCCCCGGATAAACTGACTTATTTCAACGCCCCTGAAGGCTATGGTACAGCGATTTTGACGGTACTGATTGTCGCGCCGATTGCTGCCGCAGTTCTGCTATGGAAAACGAAGAAATGGAAAGCACCCGTTCTGACGCTACTAGCCGGTGTCACAATATCCGCAATGTTGCTGGGGGCGTTTCAGATTCAATCGCAAAAAATCGTGGACATAGCTTATACTACCATGTCGCCGGAGAGGGTTACGGTGTTTTACAATGGAATTCGGAGATCAGTCGGCGAAGAGGATATACCTGAACTGGTAAAGCTCTGTATGGAACTTGAACCACTGAGTAATGAAGAACAGGAAAAATATCGTGAAGCTGCCGGGAGTGGGTGGTATGCCAAATCTGATAAAATAAGGATTATATTCCCGCGTGTGAATGGCCATTCCTATCTTATCCCTGTCCAAATGACCGATGATGTGATCTATATTTGCCGAATGCATGGTGTGAAAAGTTATGTTTTCTATTCAGATAATGGTCTTAGGGACTTCGTTTCTGCAATGCCGTCTGCGGAATGAATTAGAGCAAGAAAAACAGGTGCAACACTTCATAAACAGAAAGTACCACTACTTATGGCTATGTGCGAAGTGAAGAATGATACCAAATCATATGACCTAACAGTATTAAAAACAATCTTCAAAACCAGAGCGATGCTTTAGCTTTTAAATAGCATTCAATCTAATATATTTTTTCTCACTCCATACCCCTCACCATATTAATATTTGACTGGGAATAACATACAAAAGCTCCTAAAAAGGAGCTTTTGTATTACTAATTAATGTGATATTTCTCAATCCCAACTGACATTAAAATCTAATTGCACATATTCATTATCAAGTGTTTTATTAAACCAAAAATAGTAAAATGATCGGGATCACCATTTGAATTGGGAGCAAAATAGTAATTTGTATAGATAAATGCTTCAAAAGTTGCTTCCCCACCATAGTCAGTAACAAGATTCCAATAAGTATCTGGTGTGTCTGTTGGCAG
>JAHDSB010000157.1 GCA_018433015.1 Clostridia bacterium
CAAATGAGGAAAAAGTACAACTTATCAAAATGTCATGGACTCCAATAAGAAGACACACCATGATTAAACATAAGGCTACACCCTATGACAGTAACTTGAAAGAATATTTTGAAAATAGGAAAAGCAAAAACTTGACCGAAGGGAAACAAGTATGCTTGAGCTGTATGTCATGAAAGTGACATGTACAGTTCTTAGGCGAGAAAGGAGGAGTAATCCTCCCTACTTAGCCGACTTTGTGAGGTAAATTATGGACAGGACAAAAGGGGTTGCATATTGCGGTTTGGCCTGCTGCGTATGCAGTGAAAATACCACCTGCGTTGGTTGCAGAAATAAAGGCTGCAAAGATAAAGATTGGTGTAAATCATTTAACTGTTGCAAAGAAAAAGGGCTTAACGGTTGCTGGGAATGCTCTGATTTTCCGTGTGAAAATCAGATGTTGGATAAACTAAGAGTACGTACATTTGCAAAGTTCATTGCCAAATATGGGGAAGAAAAACTAATGGATGCTTTGGAGAAAAACGAATTTAACGGAATGGTGTATCATTATGAAGGCCAGCTTGTCGGTGACTATGATAAACCAAAAACAGAAGAAGAAATCAGAGCACTCATTCAGCAAGGATTATGAGCAGGATTATTTCGGGAGCAAAATATAATTATTAAAGTGCAAAGGAGCTATAACATGAGTTACTTTTTTGTAGCACTATTAATTGGTTTTGTAATAATGTTTCATGAATTTGGTCATTTTATCGCGGCTAAAGGAGTGAGGATACCAATTGCCATTTTCTCAATTGGGTTTGGACCCAAGATAATTGGGAAGAAGTGGGGAGAAACGGAGTATAGGTTGTCTCTTATTCCCATAGGGGGTTATGTACTACCTGAAATTGAAGAAGAAAATGAAAATGAATTCTTCGTATTACCAGTTAAGAAAAGAATAATAATGGCGTTAGGAGGACCAATCGCGAGTTTTATATTACCTGTGATATGTTTTTCAGTAATATATTCTTTTAAGTATGGGTTATCATTTGCAAATGTTTTATATAAACCGATTGCGCAATCAATAAAAATATTGTATGAAATGGTAATATCCTTACCTTATGTGTTTGCTCATAGTGAACAGTTATCAGGTATTGTAGGTATTGTTACTCAGGGTGGCAATTTTGTAGGAACTAATTTGATGAATGCTATTCAGTTTGTAGCTTTAATAAGTCTCAATCTTACAGTTCTAAATTTATTACCTATTCCTGCATTGGATGGAGGAAAGGTTTTACTCTACTTGCTGGAGAAGATACATCCAAGATTTCTACGTTTACACTTGCCGTTAGCTATTTTTGGATGGATTTTTGTGATAGGTTTAATGCTATATGTAACAGCAGTTGACATAGGAAAATTATTATTAGTAAGTGTTGTATAGGGGACGACTTCAGATAACAGTTAGAGATTTTTGATGTTCGAAAGAGCCAAAATAAAAAAGCTCCATCTCGTATGAAGAAAAGGAACCTTTCTAAAGGGGTTAATAATCCAGAGCATCATGAATCTAGGGTTGTACTGAATCGTCTGCAGCTGGAATTCGATTAAGATAATAAAAAAGCATAACATAAGCCCCTGGCGAGCCTGTAAGGAGTGAAGAAGTCAGGAATACTTGGCACGTTATACGCAATGTCGTTTGTATGCCGTATTTGAGGTTTATTATTTATGGTCCTGAAGGCAAATAATGATATTCTTACGGTGTTAAGAGTAAATTGAGGGGATGCTTTAGTCTTTCTGAAGGAGGTTTCTAAAGTGAGTTCGCTTCAAGTATTATATGGTGACTGGAAACTTATTATCATACTGTTATCATTATTTATAGTCTCGTATATATTTGGAAAAATATTGTATGTTTCAAATATTAATTTGGCTTTAAATATTATAGAGAAACTTGATACACCAAGGAAAAAAATTGTTAAAATCATATGTAAAAATTTATTTATGCCATATGGGGTTATACGAATAATATTCATTATATTTGTTGTAAACTTATTCGGAGGTGCGTTCATTTGGTCTTCGATTGGGGGAGTTCTTCTAGTAATTCCATTTATACACAACATAATGACAGGCACATTAACTGGTATATTATTAAAACGGTATCCTGAAAGAGTTAATTGGGTGACATTTTTTAATATAGTTTTCGAGATTGGTGCTTTTATCTGTGCAGCGATTGGTGGTATAAGAATTGGATTAAGTATTTTGGGATATGGGAATGTCCTATCATCTATAGTTAGTTGGAGTATGATTTTTTTTACAGTAGTTATCCCTCTTCAATTTGTGGGAGCAATATTTGAAGGCTTTCTTTTTAAAATTTTGTATATTGAGAAAAATATTTCATTACCATATGGTCTTGTGAAAAAAGATTTATAGAATGAAAAAACTACAATTAATCGAAAAGTATTACTATCAGCTAGTTACTCCTGAAAAAGAGTTTATAATGTTTTTTACAGGAAGGAGTATTATTCTGTGAGAAAATTTAGTCTATTGTTATTGATCGTAATTCTTCTAAGTGGTTGTTCAATGCAGTCAGAACTACGAAAGGAAGCGTTACCTATAGGCGAAAGTAGGAAAAACTCACAAAATAATAGTATTAATGTGCAGAAGGATAATTCTAAAATAACTGAAAATATTAACAATAGTGTAACTAACAATTATGGATGTATCTCACATACATATTAAGAGAGAGTAACACGGTATGCTGCCACGAGTTGGAGAGAGGGGGAAATATATAAGAATGCCTTATATACCACCAGGTGATTGGACTCGTGATGAAGATACAGCAAAAACTATTATAGAAGAGAGATTAAATCAGGAAATGTCCGTGAAAAAACCATGGGAGAAGACATTAATTAAAGTACTTACAATACTCTGTGTTATTGCGTTAATAATATATGCATTTTGGGATTTATTACTGAACTGAAAAGAAATTTTTGATTATTGCAATTATATATATAGCCCCTCCATGGTTTATTCTTGGCTTGTAAGGTTAAAGGACGTCAGGAAATACTGGTCACATTATATTACAGATGGCGTAAAAAGCGACCATCTGTAATATAACTGTGGTAGTTAGTACTCGTGGTGCTCTTCTGCATCTTCTTTAGTTTTATGAATCGTACCAAATGGATGCTCAGGTGGCGCATAAATAGAGTACAATTTAAGTGGTCTACATCCTGTATTAATAAGATTGTGCCATTTACCAGCAGGAATAAATATTGCATAGTCATCATAGACATTTCTTTGAAAATCCAACTTATCTTTTCTATCTCCCATTTGAACAATTCCTTGACCTTCTTCAATGCGTATAAATTGGTCAACATCTGGATGCATTTCTAACCCTATGTCCCCACCAACCCTGATGCTCATCAAGGTAAGTTGCAAATAGCATCCTGTCCATAAGGCAATCCGGAAATAATTGTTTTGCGTAGTTGCCTCTTCAATATTAACTACAAAAGGCTCTGGACCATAATCTTGAAATATAATAGATTGATACGGATAGTTTGAGTAATTTGTTGATGTGTTGAACCAGTAAGGACATGGATAAACTAGATAACCATTACACATATTATTTGGATTATACATTGGTGTGTTAGAGTAGTACGGGTATGGATATGGGTTATTATACATGTTGCTCCATTCCTTTCATTAGCTTGTTTATAGTATTATATTCTCCACGGTAAGGGTTGTGCATTAATTAAAGGGATGCTATGTATCTGAAGTAATCAAACGTTACATATTTTTGAGAGGAGCCATTCATGGCAGCCGCTGAACAGGAAGGCGCCATCCGACAAATAACAAATCATTCCCACAAGGGCACGGTAAGCGGGTTCAGCAGGTAAATATTTGGGGAAGGGGCTGGGAGCGTGCGCACCACATTCCCCGGCCTAAGTTAGGTATGACTCGGGTTATTACTGCCTAACTTAAGAGCTAACTAAGGCCCCGATTTTGCCTGTAAGGTTTGAGGACGTCGGGAAGACGCGGAATGTTACAAAATCACACGCAATAATGCGGCGCCTGTCGTGACTTTTTCTGGTTAAGCTTTGGAGGTTTTATTTAGTTTGCAGTTATATTAAAGTGGAAAGTAAGGATTGTTTATATTTTAGAAAGAGAGGAAGCAATATGGAAATCGTTACTGTAACTAAGGAAAATTTAGAGCAAGAGCATATTTGCTGTGCCATTTCAAATAACAATGACTGTCAAGTATCTGCGATCTGTAAACTTACAGATAATAAGTAGTATCTTTGGTTTATGAAATTAAGACACATTGCATATATTTATGAGTAATAAACAACTACGGACGTTGTAATTGCGTGTGAAACTCGCCACATCGTGGGGCAGAAATTTAGAGGAGAAATGTTTATGAATTATGAATGCCTATGTTATCAAACTATTGAAGATGGTCAAGAGACTGCTTTGTCAGAGATGGTTTGGGATGTATTTTCTGAATTTCAAGCACCAGATTATTCAAGAGAAGGTATCAATTCATTTAGAGAATTTATAAAACCGCAAAGACTTGCTAACGAAATATCAAATAACAGAATCAAAGTTTATTGTTGTTATGACAAAGATGATCTAGTAGGAATATTAGCAGTTCAAGATATAACACATATTTCGTTACTATTTGTAAAGAAAAGTCACCACAGAAGGGGCATTGCAAAGGAATTGTTGAAAAGGGCAATTAAAGATATCAAGATAAAAAACCCCAATGTAGAAATTCTAACAGTGAATTCATCACCTTATGCAGTCGAAATATATAGAAGACTTGGATTCAATCCAACAGATAATATGCAAGAAAAAGATGGTATAGTATTTATGCAAATGAAGAAATACCTTGATAATGAATTACAACAGATTAATAGACAAATACCATAGTTTTTAAGGATGTCGGGGTATTCCTTTGGGAAACAAAAAGACATACTTTTCAAATAGGAGAAATTATTGTGAGTAAAGAATTATCAAAAATGACAAATGAGGAGCTATGGGAGCTATTTCCTATAATTTTAACTGGACATAATCCCATATGGAAAGAGAATTATTGCAAAGAGAAATTAATAATTGAAAATGCTGTGGGGTTGAACAACATAGTAAGAGTTAATCATTTCGGTAGCACTTCAATAAGGAATCTAATTGCAAAGCCAACCATTGATATACTTCTTGAAATACAAGATGAAACTGATATTGAAAAATTAATATCCAACATGACGTCAAATGGGTATATATATAGTGGACAACCTAATAACCCTGCACCTCATATGATGTTTATGAAAGGTTATACTCCACAAGGATTTCAAGGCAGGTTTTCCATATCCATGTAAGATATAGTGGCGATTGGGATGAACTATATTTTAGAGATTACTTATCAGAACATCCTGAAATTGCTGATCAGTATGGACAACTAAAATTAGAGCTAAAGAAAAAATATGAACATGATAGAGATGGATATACTCATGCTAAAAGTAGTTTTATTAAACATATAACTAAGTTAGCAAGAGAGGAAATTGGAAGTAGATATTAGCATAGGCTTCTCGAATATGAATGGGTCAACTTCTTAAACAATATATAGCCGTTCATTACGCACAGATAAAAAATTAGCTTATGTTTCCAGCAGGAGGATTTGTATGAAATATTTTGAAGAAGCAAAATACATATGGAAGAATTTTGTTCCAAAGAGTGGACAAGCTGATAATCTACAGGGAGAATTACTACGTCAGCTAGAGAAGCTCAGGTATGAAGCTCAGGATAATGGCAATATAAATTGGGATAGTAGTTTTGAATATTTTTGTGATTTTTTAGGTGACACCCTATGCACTAGTGAAGTGTTGTCAAAAGAGGAGAAAGATGCTGTTTCATCAGCTTTGTTAAAGATAAAATCAGCTGGACAGGTTACTCTTCTATACAATAACGGAGAAATTTCAGACGATGAGTTGGAGGAACAGTATAATTGTGAATTAGCATATACAGAGGATGACCTGTATGATGTTGTAGTTGATGCTATTGCAGTATTCTATTTAAATCACAAGCAACCCATTCCATATGAGAAGAATCCCAATATATACAGATAATGAAGATGTTCAATCCTAAAGCTATCTAAGATTTAGGTTTCACCTGTAAGGCTTGAGGGCGTTGGTATAGTATGTAAAAAATGCGTAATACAGCATTTTTGTGTATTACGCATAAATTTATTAATTAACTATTTCTTGAACTTGGTTATTATTAAGCAGATAATTTTTTTACCATTAAAATATGTGGGATTCCAGCTTCCATAAATATATTTGATGAAGTCTTATAGCCAAGTTTTTTATAAAAGCCTTCTGCCTGTTTTTGACCATGTAATTTTACCTGAGTTGCTCCTTTTTTTTCTGCGATTTGTTCTAGGGCTTTAATAATTATTTTCCCAAGACCAAATTTACGGTAAGGCTTTAATATACAAATTCTCTCCAATTTACCAAAGCCATCAAAAACTCTAATTCTACCCGTTCCAACTGGTTGTTCATTGTAATAGACTAATATGTGTTCACATTGTCCATTAAGTGTGTCAAAGTCGTCAAATTCATCTTCTAATGGTACATCTTGTTCCTTAACAAATACTTCTTTCCTTATATCAAATGCTATTTTTAGTTCATTATCCAGTGTAATTTTTTTCGACTCCATAATCTTCAGCCCTTTTAGGTTTATTTTAAACAATTCAGTTTAATACTTAAACAGTATATAGGAGCATTCCTGTAATAAACAAAAATGAGTTTTGAAAAAAAGAGTACCTCCTGTTAACATACGAGGTGTCAGCCTTCGCGAAGCGACCCTTAAATAACAGAGGAGGTACCCAAAATGAAGTATACACAGAATAAAAAG
>JAHDSB010000160.1 GCA_018433015.1 Clostridia bacterium
TAGATATTGTTGAAGATAAAAGATATCTAGGCTTAGCAAATCTAATTAAAAAAGGTAGTTATTTTGGTATGGATTTTCTTTTTGACGAGGTTCCCAATAAAATAGTACCTTTTGATCATGAGACGTTTTATAAAACATCAGTTATATTTAAAGTATGTGTAACTGCTTGTGAAACAGGGACTCCTGTTTATTATGAACATAAAGATTACCCGTCCGACTATTTTATTAAAAAGATACTAAGAGCCTCCTGTAGCTTACCCATAGTATCACGTCCTGTAGAAATAGATGGCCGTGAATATATGGACGGTGGTATGGTAGATCCCATTCCCCTGGATAAATCAATTAAGGATGGTAACGCCTATAATGTTATTGTTTTAACACGGAATAGTAATTATAGAAAGACATCTTCTAGGTTAAGTTTTTTAAGAAATGTTTTTTTATGCAAATATCCCCAATTAGTTAAGGCTCTACAGAATAGACCTGCAATATACAATGCTTGTTTGGATAGGATAATAGAGTTAGAAAAGGCAGGAAAAGTATTTGTATTTAGGCCTGAAAAGGAATTGAAAGTTGATCGTTTTGAAAAGGACATTACAAAATTACATGATCTATATGAACAAGGTTACCAGGAAACGATGAAAAAAATGCAAGCTTTTAGAAAATGGGTAAATCGTGTAAATGAAGATTGTTTAAGGACTTAACCATGTGGGAAGAAAAGGAGCAAAAAATGAAGATTAGAGAAGCAAAAGCGGGAGACGAAAAAAAAATAGCTGATGTTATAATCAGCACATGGAAAGTAGCTTATCGAGGTATTGTACCCGATGATTTTTTAGATGTCTTAACAACAGAAAAACACGAAAAGTTATTTAAAAAGAACATATCAGAGAAAACAGAGACCATTTTAGTACTGGAAAATAACGCGGAAAAGGTAGTAGGTATGATTTTCGGTGGAGTAGATCGCTCCAGAGAATATGATTGTGAAATTGTAGCAATATATATACTTCCAGAATATCAAAAAAAGGGCCTGGGTAGTTGTTTATTTAAAGAAATGATCACAAGTCATAAAAGGCACAACTATAAAACTATGGTGATATGGACTTTTAAGGAGAATAAGGATAGGGATTTTTATGAAAAATTAGGGGGAGAGATCAGGCTAGAAAACACCTGTTTTATTGGAAATACTAAAATACCTATTGTAGGATTTATCTGGGACGATATTAACCGAGTAGTATTTACTTAAAGAAATTAAATATTGTAGCTACGGTGATATTGAGATGTTCTAATAAAATTTTGGTGCCAATAAGAGTGAGGATAATACCACCGGTTATTTCAGCTTTTCTTTTTAAAAGTTCACCACTTTTCTTACCGATATAGACTCCCAAAAAGGACGTTAAAAAAGTAATAACCCCGATAACAATTACAGAATAAAGGATGGAAACTTTTAAGAAAGCAAAACTTACCCCCACAGCTAAAGCATCAATGCTTGTAGCAATAGCAAGGAAAAACAGGACTTTATTATTTAACGGATTAAAATCCGACTTTTCTTCATCCTCTTTGAAGGATTCATAAATCATTTTTATTCCTATAAAACCAAGTACTATAAAAGCTACCCAGTGATCGAACTGTACAATGTAATCACTGAATTTTATTCCGGCCAACCAACCTATCAGGGGCATAAAACCTTGAAAGAAGCCAAAGAACAATCCAATTTTCAAAGCGTTTTTAATTTGGAGATGATTAATTACAATACCACTTGTAATAGATACAGCAAAAGCATCCATTGCTAACCCAAAAGCAGTTAATACTAAAGTAAATAAACTCATTATATTCCTCCTAAAATTTTATTATGCTTGTCCTAAAGTGAGTGCTGGGGTAGCTTTAAAAAAATAAAAAAACTCGCGTATAACGCAAAATAAGCGTTATACACGAGTCTCACTTCTTAGAACAATGCCAGGTGATATTATCACCAGTATGTTGACAATGTTTCACAATATGTGCAAGCTACTCCCTCGCGGCATTTATTTAATTTCGTATATAATTATACATAGATCTATATATTAGGTCAAGTAAATAATATAATTAAGGATATTAACTAAAAATATTATACGAGGAGTTGGTTTGATGAGTGGATATGGAATCTTGATATTGGGCTCCATAGCACCGGTTTTTAGTATAGCCCGAGACTTTGCCATAATAATTGTGGCCATAAAAATAGCCCAAGCGCTAAACATATATATAGATAAACATAGATATAAATAGTTTAAAAAAAGTCAGCCGGGAAGACTGACTTTTTTTAACTATTTAAGCTTTATTTTCTTCAACGGGTAAGTTCATTTGTACATTTAAGGCCCTACCAACAGCTTTATAAACCAGTACTGTTATAGCCGAGTTGGCAATCGCTTTAAAAAGATTAAAGGGAATAATGATGGGTAATAGCATAGCTTTTACAGTTTCAATTGGAACACCTAAAAATAATGTAGTAAAAAGCAAATTAAGGGGTATCATTACAAGAGTCATGCTCAATGAACCAACAGCTAAAGCAATGATAGCTCCTTTGAGGGTATGAACCTTGCGGTAGATCAGACCTGCTAGGATTACCATAGTACCGGTGGAAATTAAATGCATAATTGCTCCTATCCAGCCACTGCCGATACTGACAGTTATCGCTTGTAACAGTGAAATAATGGCAGTAATGATTAGACCGGCAACAGGGCCAAAGAGAAAAGACCCAATTAAGGCGGGTACATCACCCGGTTCATATTCTAAAAATGGGGCTGCAGGAATAATGGGAAATCGTATTAACAACATAAGCATAAGTCCGATGGCTGCCAGCATAGCTAGTTTCATCATTTTATTTACATTAGATCTCATAAATCCAACCTCCATAAATAAAAATTCCCTGAAATATAATCTCAGGGAATACACAAAACAAGCTCCACATCTTCTTTCATCCAGACTCTACTGTCGGCCCCGGAATCACACCAGGTCAGCTTTCGCACGCGGGCTAACGGAGAATGTCCGTATTACCGCCGGTCGGGAATTTCACCCTGCCCTGAAGATTATATTCAGTTTCTAAAATTTATACTATCACTAGAGTAAACAACTGTCAAGGAAATACATACCAAAAAAAGTAAGGGGCAAAGCTTTGCACAGATATAATTTCAGTATTTTAAGTTAGTTAAAAGGACTAACAAATTTAGAGGCCTCTTTTCATTTAATAAATAGCTCTTTTTAAAATATACCTCTTGAAAAGTAAGCCGAATATAAGCCCGAATAAAAAAGTCCCCAATAATTGCAGATAATAATCACTTACAGGTCTTGGTTGAATCAATTGTGGTCCTTCTATAAGCCACACGTAGATAGACTCCATCGATACCCAGAGCAAAAGAGAAGAAGTAATACCT
This sequence comes from Clostridia bacterium, assembly GCA_018433015.1. Lineage (GTDB taxonomy): Bacteria > Bacillota > Peptococcia > DRI-13 > SV3-B141 > SV3-B141. The sequence continues at coordinate 3,405 of JAHDSB010000160.1, forward strand.
TTAAATATAATGTAGTCAGACCCTATGATCTTAAGAGAATAGTAGAAGCTGATAGCATAAGTACCTGCTACAATGCAGCAAACAACCATCCCAATAATTGTCGTAGGTCTATCTAACGTCACGATCAAGCTGCTTAATTGATATACACTGAATTTACCGATACCGAAATATATAAGTATGCGTGTAAATATTTCATATGGTATTGTTGCTAAAGCACCTAAAGCTGCTACTAGCAGTGGCTTATTATATTCCAATATAAAACTCCCCATAATATTTTAATATTTGTTATGTAGTCTGTGAACTTGTTAATTAATCTATACCTTTGTGATCATTTGTGTATGAACAAAATTTTAGCTTAGCATATATTATACAATAGTAACGATGCAGGCATTAAGGTGAAATTTATGTTCAGCCTATTTATTATTCTGATTACAATGCTTGGTACCATATTGTTAATATTTTTGTTAAGTTATATTATGGAAAAAGGAATATTTCCCTTCTCGGACAGGATGGCAATATGTATAATCATGAAATTAAAAGCAAAATATTTAATAGTTTTATTCGAATTGGCATTTACTACTGTAGGATTAGCTGTTCTATATATTTATTTTCAGTCTATTATACAGAAAAGGATAATGCCCTTTTACATTATTCTACTTTTAACTATCTTAATCTTATTAATTTCTAGTATTGTTTTTAGTTTTAGAAAGAAAAATCTTGATGTACCCAGTTTATTTTCTTCCCTCAACGGAGTCTTAAAAAAGTCAATGCAAAAGTATCCCCTCAGATTATGTTTTTCTTTATTTGAGCAGGCCATGAATAGTTTTTCAATTATGATAAGTTTAATAATCACATATACCGTTTTGTTGCATTTGGAAAATTCTTATTTGGCTTATTATGTCGGAATAATTACGTTGCCCATATATGTCATTATTTGGGTTCAATATAGTCTCGCTTTTAAGCCTATTTCTATTAAATTACAAGAGTCAAAGATATCCAATCTGAGAAGATGTCTAGTCTATTTATTGTTAGTCGTATATGCCATGTATGAATCATATGGGATCTTCCTTAATTATGTGTGCACTAAGGAATGCCTTACAGAAACCTTTGTGTCTATAACAGTACTAGTTGTGATTGCCCTTGATAGACTAATAAAGGTAATAATCGATGATTATTTAATTTTTAAGAACGAAAATATGAATAGGTTTGATATAAAGCAGTAAATTAAGGTAAACCTAGAGATAAACCTTTATTAAACATATCTGGGAGTGATTTTTTTGTGCGAATTTTGTATCAAACATGGGGAAGGTAAGAAATGGTACGAAATTATGGAACATTATTCACAGGAAATGTTGGCAACAGGTAATCGCCAAGCTTATATTGAACATTTTGTGAAAAATATTAGGCAAAATGCCAACTCCAATATACTTAAGTTAGAGTGGGCTAAAAAGAAACTTCCTATGGCCTATGGTTTTATTAGGAAAATGGGTACTGCAGGAATGAAAAAGAACCATTATGGACAAGTTGTACCCCTGGAAGATGCAGAAAAAATTATTGATATGGTGCAATCTATTACACGTATTTCTTGCATTTGTAGAAGCGTTACAGTGGGAAAGAATAGTGCCAGGTATTGCTTACTTTTAGGCATTGACCCTACGGGCTTTGTAGGGGATTGGCCAGAGCTAAAACTGTCTTTAGAAACATTAACACCTTACCAAGCTAAGGAGCTGCTCAGAAAATTTGATGAAGAAGGGTTAGTTCACTCTATCTGGACTTTTAAAACTCCCTATATAGGTGCTATCTGTAATTGTGATCATGATTGTTTAGCTTATAAAATTCAGATAGCTTCTGATCTGATGAACCTTATTTTTAAAGCCGAATATATGGGTTATATTGATTATGACCAATGTGTAGGGTGTCGCAATTGTCAAAAATTATGTCAATTTGGAGCTATTGAATATTCAGTTGCTAATAAAAAATGTTATATAAACCCTTTAAAGTGTTACGGATGTGGAGTATGTAGAAATGTATGCAAAAAAGATGCTATAAATCTTATAGATAAGGAAGACTTGCCTCAATTTCAAGGTGCTTGGTAGTAAAAAACCTTCTCTAGCCTTAGGCTAAAGAAGGTTTATAAATAACATTACCAATTATTTCTTCTCTGAGCTTGATAACAATCTCTACAATACACTGGTTTGTCACCTGTGGGTTGGAAGGGAACAGTTGTTTCCTTACCACAAGAAGCACAAATAGCAGAGAACATTTTGCGTTGTGAGCGGTCAAAGCCACCCCTGTTTGATCTTTGGGCTTTTCTAGCA
>JAHDSB010000154.1 GCA_018433015.1 Clostridia bacterium
AATCAATAATACGGGCCACCAATTGTGAAAATGTATGCGGGGGAAAAATCTGGCTAACAAAAAGTAAGTTCCTACACCTACTAATATAAAACCTAAAGTTTTTTGTCTATTATCCTCAATGTTTTCCCCTTTCATTTTATTTTCTTCCATTTGCTGTTCATTTTCTTCATGAAGGGATTCTTCTTCAGTAACAGGGCCCTCTCCTTCTACAACTACATCTATTGGTGGTGTGACTAATTCTTGATTAGTATCAACAACTTCATCACTTCTGCTATTAGTATGTGCCGTTTGGTATCTTTGAACTTCTTGCTTTTCGGGCATAATTATTAGAGCAAGTATATACATAATTATCCCTGCACCTCCGGCAAATACCGTCGCTATCCAAACTAATCTGACTAGGGTAACATCAACTCTAAAATATTCTGCCAATCCTCCACAAACACCTGCAATAACTTTATTGGAATTAGATCTTGCAAGATTTTCACTCATTCCTCTACCTCCCTTAAGTGAGGTCCTAATACTTATAACTGTACAAAATAGTTTACTCTTCTTCGATCCCTAAATTGTTTTGCAACCAACTTTTTACTTCTTCCACTCCTTGACCTGAAGTTGCTGAAAAACACACCAAGGAAGCATCTTGGTCCATTGCTAATTTCTCCTGGATAATCTTTCTATTCTTTAACCACTTACCCCGTGCTATCTTATCAGCTTTAGTAGCAACAAGTAAATAGGGTAGACCACTCTGTTTTACCCAATTATACATGGTCATATCATCCTTAGTAGGTGGATGCCTAATGTCGATTATCATAATTATTCCTACTAATTCTTCTCGTTTTGCTAAATAGTCATTAATAAATTTAGCCCAGGACTCCTGCATGCTTTTAGAAACTTTCGCATAACCATAACCGGGTAAATCCACAAAATACCAAGCATCATTTATATGATAAAAATTCAGCGTCCTGGTTTTTCCTGGTTGGCTGCTGGTGCGAGCTAATCCGCGGCGGTTAATAATTTTATTAATTAGTGAAGATTTTCCTACATTGGAACGCCCCACAAGGGCAATCTCTTTTTCTCCTTCTTGGGGATATTGGCTGGATTTTACAGCACTTACAGTATATTCGGCTTGTTTAATTATCATTTTACTCTCCCTTAAAACTAATCCTCCAAAGCAGCTTCTATTACTTGGTCCATATGTCCAACTAAAATAAACTGCAGATCGCGTTTGATATTAGCCGGTATCTCTTCCAGATCTTTTTTGTTTTCCTCCGGCATTATAATAGTCTTACATCCGGCTCTATGAGCTGCCAGAACTTTTTCTTTAATTCCTCCTACAGGTAATACACGTCCACGCAGAGTAATCTCCCCTGTCATAGCTATTTGAGCCCTGACTTTTCTGTTAGTTAAGGCTGATGCTAAGGCTGTGGCCATAGTAATGCCTGCTGAAGGGCCATCTTTAGGAATAGCTCCTTCCGGTACATGTACGTGTACGTCATATTTCTCATGAAATTCATCTTCAATTCCTAATTCTTGAATGCGTGATCTGACAAAGGAATAACCTGCCTGGGCTGATTCTTTCATAACATCCCCTAATTTACCGGTCAAAATAAGTTTTCCTTTACCTTTCATCAGGGATACTTCAATGCTAAGAATATCCCCGCCCACTTCTGTCCAAGCCAACCCAGTAACTACTCCCACCATATTCCCTTTTTCTGAAAGACCGTAACGATAACGGGGTATTCCCATATATTTCTTTAGATTACGCTGGGTTACCGTAACTTTCTTTAAAGTACCTTCAGCTATAAATCTAGCAGCTTTACGACAGATACGGGCCAGTTCCCTCTCCAGATTCCTTACTCCCGCTTCTCTCGTATAATGGCGGATAATACCCAAGATACTATTTTTATTAATTTCTATTTGCTTTTCTTTTAAGCCATGTTCCTTAATCTGTTTGGGCAGCAAGTATCTTTGGGCAATATTAAGCTTTTCCTCTTCTGTATAACCCGGGATAGCTATTAATTCCATCCTATCCAGCAAAGGGCGAGGTATATTATAGGCCACATTAGCCGTGGTTATAAATAATACCTGGGATAAGTCAACGGGAAGTTCAATATAATGATCACTAAAAGTGTTATTTTGTTCCGGATCTAATACTTCTAACAGCGCAGAAGACGGATCCCCTCGAAAATCCATACTCATCTTATCTATTTCATCTAACAAAAAGAGGGGATTTTTTGTTCCTGCATTACGCAGTCCTTGAATTATTCGGCCCGGCATAGCCCCCACATATGTACGGCGATGACCTCGGATTTCTGCTTCGTCACGGACGCCTCCTAAAGACATACGAATAAATTTTCTCCCAGTAGCTCTAGCAATAGATTTAGCTAAAGAGGTTTTACCAACACCCGGAGGTCCGACAAAACAAATTATGGGTCCTTTTAGTTTTTCTGTTAATTTTTTTACAGCTAAATATTCTAATATCCGTTCTTTAGGTTTCTTTAAACCGTAATGATCTTCATTTAATATTTGTTCTGCCTGCTTAATATCAATTTTTTCTTCCGATGTTTTATTCCAAGGTACAGCTAAGAGCCAATCCAGATAATTTCTAATGACAGCAGATTCGGCCACCATAGGAGGCATTTTTTCTAAACGGTCCACTTCTTTAAGAGCTTTTTCTTCTACTTCAGAAGGGAGGTTCCCTTCTGCTATTTTTTTACGATATTCTTCAACTTCTGTAACTCTATCGTCTTTATCTCCCAATTCTTTTTGTATAGCCTTTAATTGTTCCCGCAAGTAATATTCCTTTTGGGTTTTTTCCATTTGTTTACGCACACGCAAATTAATCTTGCGCTCCAACTCTAAAATCTCAATTTCTCCCGCAATTATTCCATCCAGCTTTTCTAATCTTACTCTAATATCAATAGCCTCTAAAAGTTCCTGCTTTTGTTTTATTTTAAGATTAATATGAGAAGCGATAAGGTCTGCCAAGCGATGAGGTTCTTCGATAGTAATTATATTCATTACAGTCTCTGGTGGTACTTTCTTACTTAACTTAACATATTGTTCAAATTGACTAA
>JAHDSB010000085.1 GCA_018433015.1 Clostridia bacterium
AAGAGTGCCTCGGGCAATCAATCAAATAGCATGTTTTTCTAGGTTTACAATAATAGAAGATGTCTTCGATTTCTACTGACTTATTATTTAATACTATATCGTTGTAATTACGTTTAAGTATTTCTATATCATTTTCGCTAGATTTTATATAGTCTATCTTTTCGCTCTTGGTAAAATCCTCATCAGAATTTATTTCCTCAATATCCTTTTTGAGTTCATTTAACTTATCAAAGTAGATTTTTTCGCATTCAGATATAAAACCCTGCATTTTTAATGCATAGAGATATATCTTGATGATATGAACATCCACAAAAATGTTTTCCCTTTTCTCACTACCAAATAAGCCTATTACCTTGCCATAATTTTTTAATTGAAAGTATAAATATATCATTTCAAAAGTTAATATTTCTTCATTAGTTCCATCTTTATATCCATCATATAGCTCATCTGCTATTAAAAGGGCTTCTTTTGATCTGTTGGTAATGCTATAGACTAATGCACAGCAATACTTTGTTTTTTCAACAATCTCTTTGTCGTTGCAATACATTAAAGACTTGAGTTTCGATAAAACATCATCAAATAAATCATTTCTTAGTAATACATATCCAAATAAATATTGAAGATTTAATGATTGATTTTCTTTTTGTGGAATACCGTTTAATATATTTAAAGCAATACTAGGATTTGAGTCAACTGATATGTAAGCAAGTGCATAATAACTACTTTGATAACAGCTATTTAATTGAATTGCTCGTTTCAAAAAATTCTCGGCTTTTTGTGTATCCCCATACTCAATATCATGAAAATATGCAAGGTTATTCAATAGTTCATATAAATTATCTTTTGACATTGATGCCTCATAAATGTCGAGGGCATTTTCCATTAAAGCGATACAAATATCAGTATCTTGTCTGTCTTCGTAATATGCTATCGCTAACTGACATACAGCTTTTATATTTGATGGATCATGCATCAATATGCCTTCTAAAAATTGGATGTATTCCTTAAAAATATATCTATAAGAATCATACACTTGCTTTTCTTGAATTATCAATTTAATTTTCTTAATGTAATTGTATATCTCCACTATTCTATCCTTCCAATTATTCCGGATTTGTTCTACCTAACAATCCGCCACAGGACGTGGCGGCCATTGCAGTCTATTTCGTCTAACGTTCCAAGCATTCCCGACGTCCTCAAACTTTACAGACTCGTCCAAACCTTAGATAGCTCTTATCTTTGATGTGGACAAGCCGACTAGGTTAGGTTTGAGGATGTGGTGCGGTAGGCTTCAGCCCTTCCACAGAGCAAACCCACTTTGAACTTGCTAATCCGCAACCTTGCCTTGCAGGAATGCTGTGTTCTCCGAAACTACACGCCCCATAACTCAGAGGGCGACAGGACGTCGCACCCTTAAACGTCCCTGCTTGGTTTTTGTTGCATATAATATAAATAATGTACATATAGATAATCCTCATTATCTACATGAGAATTTTTTACTAATTTATCTTCTCATAATTGTTTTCGTCAAACAGGTAAATGATTTCCCCATTAGGTGCTATTATCTTCTCTTGTTCAAAATAAGGCTCTCTTTGCGCATTGGAGCCGGCTACGAAATGTGTTACCAAATATTCGTGAGTAAAACCAAAACTGTCTACCGCCACAACATTGGAAGTAAGGATTTGTCCATCATTTATAGAATATTTGTCGTCAATGTCAAGTGTATATGTCCCTCCATTATTTTTTTCTAACAAAACGGGTATTTCTTTTATGATTTCATCATCCACTTTAATCACATATTTCATATCAATAAAGGTATTATTATCCTGTGAAGGCTTATAATCTATATCAAGGTGTCCTTTTGTACGATATTCATTTGATCCATAGGAAGATTGCCTAGAAAAGCGAGCAAAAATGTAGGGGAATACTTGCTCTTTTATGTTTGATACCCTCAATCCTATGTGTTCTTCGATGTTTTTTACGCCAGTATCCTCCATAATAATCTTTGGGAAAATTCTATCCGATATTTCAAAATTTTTAGTAGTGGAATACTGCAATCCTGATTTCTCAAGTCGGACAATCTCTCCGTTAAAATCAAGAGATACTGACATAGTTTCCGTTACTGTCTTTGGCTCTATCATAAATTTAATGGGTACAGTAAGGGTAGCAATATCTAGTTTTCCTACTTTTGTGGAGGAATTATGAATTAAGCTTGCCTGTGCCTCTAATTTTTGATCTACATTTTGATAGATGGAGTTAATTTGATTATCTAACCGATTTTCAACAGAATTGATTGTGTTATTGGTGTTTTCAATCCTGCTTTGCAATGAATTTATCTTTACTAAGGAATATAACTGCAAAACTATCAGTGTAGCAACTAAAATATATGCTGTTTGTTTTTTCATTTCCTCTTTTTCCTCTCCGCCAAATATAAATAATCTTACTACACACTTCACTACTACTATGAACTAATAAAGCCCCAAAAGCTTTACTAGAAACAAACCGCGGCAGGACACCGCGTCATCGCGTGTGATTTCAGAGAACGTGCCATGCATTCCCGACGTCCTCAAACCTTATAGGTGAAGTCCAAACCTTAGATAGCTCTTATCTTTAGTTTAGACGGTCCGACTTGGTTAGGTTTGAGGATGTGGTGCGACTACGTTTCAGCCCTTCCTCAAAAACAAACCTACGTTTTACTTACTAATCTACACCCTTGTGGGAATGCTGTTTTATGTAATGTATGGCGCCTTCCTGTTCAGAGGCTGCCATGGACGGCAACCCCTATAAGTCTGCTCTTACTGCACAATTTAAGAATGTTACGATTTAACTTCTCAATATGCGCATACTATACACAGAAAATGAAATCTACTCTTTTGGTTTGCTTTGAGACTCAAGTATTTTGATTCGTGCTTCTAATTCTTCAATTTTTGTCTCTTGATGTATAAATACCGTGGTAAGAATGGCAATAATAAGTGCGACAAAAACAAGGATCGCCCAGAAATTCTCAAAAATAAGTACTCCACCAAAGAAAAGAAAGATATAGCACAGTATAAGGCTTATTGCAAATGTTCCAAGAAAATTTTTCATTACCTATTCCTCCCTTGTTTCTACAGAAAACATAATTAATCTTTGTTTCGCATTTTCCTACCAATGCTCATTATATCTTACTCCTACAGTTACTACCTCAAATTAACTATTATGCATTTTTTGCGCCATCTGTCATATAACGAAAACGTCTTCCCGACGTCCTCAACCCTTACAGGTGAAGGCCAAACCTTAGATAGCTCTTATCTTAGGTTTGGGCGAGCCGACTAGGTTAGGTTTGAGGATGTGGTGTGGCAAGCTTCAGCCCCGCCCCCCACAGCATACCCACATTGAGCCTGGCTAATCCTCTACCCTTGTGGGAATGCTGTGTTATAAGATGGAGTGTTATCACTCTCCAACGCCTTACTTAAACTAATTTTTAGTGAAACGATTGTTTCCAGCCTCTAATTTATACTCATTTTACAAAATGCTAAATATCTATTAGTCAAGTTACAAAATAAAGTTCTGTATATTTTCAGGCTAAGGAACTACAACTTTAGCTTTGGCTCTACTGGTAACTCTATGTCAAACCCACCATAAGCACCATAAGCAGCCTCATATTTATCAAACACAATATACACTTTTCCATTACATATTTGAAATTCAAAATCCTCCAAATCATAAGTTTTAATATTTTCTAACTCAATAATACCTTCTCCGGCATCTTTTTCTTGAAGTGCTGACAATATCATTTCCTTAATTTCATCTTCGGTGTAATCAAAAAAATCCTTTAATCGAAGTTGTTCTCCTGTATCAGTCCGGAAAGCATAACTGTCACTTCCATAATCATTGACGCCACCCATCCACCATTCATACGATATACTGACACTAACATATTGCTCTGCCTGCTCTGTAACTATAGCATTCCGTTCAAAACGGAATGTATCATTTTCTAGTGGAATTGTTGTTGCAGTTTCCCATGCATCATTTAACGATTCATTTTCCTGAGAAAAGAAATCGTCACACAACTTTTGAAAAAATGCATTAATTTTTTTGTACCCATCTGTTGTTTCATTAAATACAGGAATCTCAAAATATACACTGAGAGGATATCCTTGTGAATCCAAGGTAGTCCTCTGAATGTTCATCGTTGAGTCAAAGATAATACTTGTTTGATATAACAAATCTGTTGATGTCGCATCAGAACTATTTAAGTCTTCACTATCCTGTGCAAGAATACTATTATGTGAAATGTTTTCATCAGTCACATCAGTGGATGTACCCGTATCCGTATGTGGTAATTCTACTGATTGGACTTTTTCACTACAACACGATAAACATAATGTAAAAACGAGTAGCGATAAAACTAAATAATAAATTTTTTTCATTGAACTTCTCCTTCATTAAATATAAATAATCTCCACTAAATAATTATCTATTTCAATTAGATTAAACACTGTTTAGTATGTTTGAATTGACCTAAAAGTTGTTCTCTGAAATGATATCACTCTTTCATATAACGGACATGCATTCCCGACGTCCCTGAGCCTTACAGATGACCGCTCATGCCAGGGACCCTTTGGGTCGCGGCTAATGCGGGCATCGCCTCGGTTGGCGAAGAGATGTGGTACGGCAGGCTTCAGCCCTTCTCCAAAAGCAAGTCCACGTTGAATCTGCTATTCCGCACCCTTGCGGGAATGCTGTGTTAAGTGAAGTTGGTCGCCCCCCAACTCAGAGGTTGCTATGGACGGCAGCCCCTAGTAAAAGTTGACCCGTTCCTACTTCATAATATATAAACTTAGTACAGCAACTGTTGTGGTAAGATATAATAAACATTAGTAGTATAATACGAAGCAATCATTATTTATATAATCTCTGGCGCAAAAGAAAACAAAACATTGATTTCCGCAAGTAAAATAAAGCAAAGCAAATTTCCATTACGCTATAATTGTTATAGGGTGATTGAAACGAGGTGAGTAGACGAATGTACGAGTGGCACAAGCAGATCCAAATAATCGTTGATGAAATTGACGAGTGTATCAGATATCATCACGATGAAGCACTAACGCTACGGTTTCTTTCTCGCAAGTTGGGTTATTCTGAATTTCATACTACCAGAAAATTTAAGGAAATATCCGGTATGCAGTTTAGAGATTATTTGCGGCTTAGAAAGTTAGCCTTTGCACTAAAAGAGGTTCGGGATAGTGAAAAAAACATTTTGGATATTGCTTTTGATTATGGTTTTTCATCACATGAAGCTTTTACCAGAGCTTTCAAAGGAACATATGGTGTAGCTCCGAGTGAATACCGAAAAAAGCCTAAGCCTGTCGTTCTTCGTACAAAAATAAACCCTTTCGACCGCTACTTTTTAGGACTTGGAGAGATTGGTATGATGAAATCTACAGATGATGTTAAAATTTATTTTGTAACCATTCCCGCACACAAATTTTTGCACATTAAAAACTATGAGAGTAATGGCTATTGGGATTTTTGGCAAAAGCAAAGTCTTATTCCGGGACAGGACTGCGAAACAATTTGCGGCTTACTCGATAGTATCAAGGGCAAATTGGATGACGATGGTGGGAGCGAATCTAACGGCGGCAGCGGTCAGATTATGGCGTACATTAATGACCCGGACGGCAGACTCTGCGATTGGGGTATTCCACGCACAGAGTGTTATGGTGTACGTCTTCCTTTTGATTATAAAGGCGAAGTACCATCACAAATGCTTATGATTGATGTTCCTAAAGCCGAGTATATTGTTTTTGAACATGGGCCATTCGATTATGAGCAGGAAAATCGTAGTGTGGAGGAAAAGATGGAAAAGGCAATGGCAACTTTTGATTTTGCAGGCACCGGTTACTGTTTTGATACTTCCCCCGGTAGAATAATTTACTTTTCATTTAATCCGGAGCGGTTTTGGAAGTATATCAGACCAGTGCGGAAGTCATAATCGCAGGTCTGTTTTCACGACAGACAGCAAGAAAATAATAAGAATGCAAAATAACAAAAGATATTTTATATTAACAATGGCACAATATAAGTATTTTTTTAGTTCTTCTTACCAATTTACCCTTGCTTCTTAGTAATCTCCATTATAGAGGAGATTGTGAGCATAATATGTAGTAAAGCGAAGACACATCATCTATATATGATAAATTTAAATTTTCCGCGCCAGGGACGGCGCGGTCTTTTTGCGCCATCTGTCATTTAATGTGCAAGCATTCCCGACGTCCTCAAACCTTACAGGCGAAGTTCAAACCTTAGATAGCTCTTATCTTGGGTTTGGACGAGCCGACTAGGTTAGGTAACGTCATATAGTTTCCTGTTACATTACCATGATTTTCTAATTCCATAATTACCCAAAAGGGCATACCATACACATTTTAGTCTGGTAAAAAGACTTTACTTATTTTCATAGATAAAATATCTAAAAATGAAGGTAATTCATCTACAGTCATTAATTTTATATAATCGTATTCGGCAATTTTCTTAGCTCATATTCCTTTCAATATTTATATTTTTCAATTTAATTTTATCTTTCTTTTTGCTTCCAATTACAATTCAACACAATTAAAATTAGTCGATCATTTTGTCCTTTCCACACTGAAATACTCATCTTAAGTACCTCAACCTAAGAATAATCTCATTATATGCCCTTATTTCTATATATTACTAATATTTTCCTCTGAAATTGCACACTTTTGGTACAGGACGCTGTCTAACTAGTTAAAACGCCCCCTTATTAATATTTTAATTATGGTGAATACAAATTAGTAAAAATAACGGATAGGCTTTAAGCCTGTCCGTTATTTTTTAGCCATCTATACATTATACACAAAATCGTATTCTATCTTATAGACATTAACAATATTTAATTAATCTTCAAACCTTTTAAACTTACTTCATTTGTTCATTAGTTTTTTACTAAATAAGTTGTGTACTTTAATTCTTTGATATTCCATTTAGAATTCTCAAAACTCCATATTGAATCAACAAATGAAATAGGATCAGCATTACAAGTTCCCACTATCCTTTGAACACCACTTAACTCAAAAGTCCCATCCAAGTTAAAATCGACCGCTTCTAATTTTGAGAAAGGGTTGGACCAAGGCTCAACTTCTGTTAATAATTTGCCTTCATCATTATAAATCCCCATTTCTATATAGTTATCTTTATGAGCACTTAGATCCATAATAATTGTTTTATTTAAATCTTCAGCGATAATTTCCGCCTTAAAATCCTCTAGATATTTTCCTGTAAATTTAACACCGTTATTATCCTTTTCTGAGAATATCACAGCCGGTTCATTATCTTTAAATGTGGCTACCATATGATTGTATATACCACCGCTACCACCAGTGTTGGCAGTTACCATAACATCATTTACTTTATCACCAGTAAAATCACCGACAAATAATTCTCCCTCATATCCACATAATCCTTCGTATGTAGCTTTTACATATTCATTTTTCTTCCCGTCTTTCACAATAACAGTTAAATTATCTGCAAAAATATCATTTTCGCTAAAGGGTTTTTCTCCTACCAGAACAACCTCATCTTTTATATTATCCCCCGTTACATCTGCAGTCTTATAATCAATAACATACGCTTTATCTCCCATAGCTAACTCTTCTACTTGAAACTTTTCTCCGATTTGAAAATCAGTACTATTTTCTTGAGCTCTTAAAGCTTTGCCCCCTACAAATACCAGACAACCTGCTAAAGCAAGAACTGCCCCTTTTTTCAATATACCTATATTCATTTTCACAACCTCCTAGTATTTTCTTACAAAGTTATTGTATAAAAATATGGAAGGTAATGGGTTACAAATAAGTAACAAAACAGTTACACAATAGTAACAAAATATTAGACCACTTTCAAAAGAAAGTGGTTAATAATTATAAAAAATCTTCTTATTTAATATCTGATATAAGCCAGAAATGAGCGTGATAGCTAGAATCATACTAGAAATTGTTGACACTATTAATTCACCATAAGCAATATGAAAAATACTTTTCTGCACAATAATGCATTTACTTATCATTATTCCTGTAGCAACTAATAAAACGCCTAGCCAATACCGGATCTTTTGTACTTTTTTATTGACATAATTTCTCTTATTTCTTCTCAATATTAACAAATATATATAGAAAACTATTATGCCCAAGCCTAAAAGGGTACTTCCATGTTGAGCAAATTTATAAACAGGAATGTCTATATAAGGTGTTTTTACAACCTTCATTAATAAAGGAATTTTCTGCACAAAATATCCCTTTTGATGTGTGAAGGCATCCCAAAATATATGGGTAGCCATCCCCAACAAAGCTGAGTAAAAAAAGATTATAAATTCTGGGAAAGAGTTTATACCCCATTTTTTATAATTTGTAGAATCTCCCCCACAATCAAAAGGATAGGGCAAATGTTGCAGGAATTCTTTTTTAACTAGTTTATGCCAAATATGAGCAACTAAAAAAACCAGAGGAAAATTGTAATAAAAACATCCTGCCCCCGTATGTCCTACAATTCCCCAAGGTTTAAAATGAAGGAAATATTCGAAATCTGGGGCCATACTTCCTAAAATCAGTGCCGTTAAATCAAAATATTTTGTAGACCATTTTTTCAAAGGCAAAACTGCTACAGGGTGAGAAAAAGTAAAAGGCACCGTTGTATTTCTCCTTTATCTTCTTTATTTTAACTTTTGTTGAACAGAAGTTAATTTTTGCTCCATAGAAGCATTTTGATCCCTTCTGTCATCAATTTTTATATTTGTTGATACGCGCATCGCTCCCTTAGCGAAAGGAACTTCATGCATTTTTTGCAGAACCTCAAAAATATGAGACAAATCTCCCTCTAAAATTGTCCCCATAGGTGTTAATTGAAACTTTAGATTTTGCTCGGCTTCCAATATCTTTTGACAAGCAGCCACATAAGAGCTAACACTTGTTGATCCTGTTCCTATAGGAATTATTGTTGCTTCAACAATAGCCAAAATAAACACCTCCAAAATAACGTTTATTTGAATTATACCCTATTCTAGGGAACCTACTACCTGCCAAGGTACCTGCCAATCTTTATTTTCTACAGTTTTATATGAGTTAGCAGAAACTACAGCTAAAAGACATGTTGCCGGTCCCGCTGATTTATTTATATCTGTAGTAACATCTTTATCCAAAGAAAATCTAAGATTTACTGTTTGAGCTAATTGCCTACATTCATAGAGAATACCATGGGAACCTACGGGTAAAAGTTCTTTAACACACTTAGCACTTATCAGTTGCTTAATAAGTGAGGGGTGAGCTACTTCCGGATCATCCGGCCCTCCCCCCGCTACTTCATCCCCAACTTTTGGTGTTCCAAAGGCTAATACTAAATCCCCCTTTGCACCTTTCCCTAACATAAGTTCTTTTCTTGCTACTAATCCTAATGCTACTACTCCAACTCCCGTTTGACGAGTAGTAACATTTTCCTCGGTACTGCCATTTAAAACATAAGCTGGATCTATACCTACTTTCATTAATTCGTCACTTATCCCCCCGATTATCTCTTTTCCAGAAGGGTCCATCTCCACAGCTAACGTATTATATAGAGCTACCAGCTCAGCCCCTGTTGCCATAATTTCCATTAGAGAAACTCGAGTTACAGCCCTCCCCACAAAATATCCCGGTACTCTTACCACATCTAGCTCTTTTTCGCCAATTGCACCTAAAGAATCGCAGGAAGTCACCATAATCATATCACCTGGTAATTCTATTAAACTTAAATCTCTTATCTTCCTGATATCAGGCATGATCCTCCCCCTTGAAAACTCTTGCTAATCCCGGTATTTTTGCCAATAAAGCTGCGCCAATAATATTGAGAGCTGAAGCAATTAACAAAGGTGTAAGCAAAGTATAAAACACACCAGCTCCTAGAATAGGGATAAAGGAAGCGGGAGCTACTACACCATTTAAAGTAATAGCTACAATAATAGCTACTATGGGATGTATTTTTTTAAATAGGTAGCCAAATACAAAAGCGCTTACTCCCATCTCTACTGTAATTAATAAATGTATAGGCAGTGATAAAGGAAACCCTGCTGTTAATGCTGTAAGGAGATGACCCAAAGCAGCAATTAACGCCCCTTCCTTACTACCTAAAACAGCAGCTGCAAAAAACCCCGGAAGTGAATCAAAGGCTGGTGTACCGATAAGGCTGGGAACTTTGATATTTGCCCCCACGGCACTTAAAGCAATAAATAAAGCCAGCAGCACCATCTTACGAATACTTAGTTTTGTTGTTGCTTTTTTACCTCTCTCTTCAATTCTTTGAGACATTACCTAATTCCTCCCTTTTGTTTTTCTCAATAAAAAAAGGTAAAATACCCAGCCAAAATTGACCGGGGATTTTACCATCATCCCAAGCTTTTACTCATCTTTTCCACGCAGATGAGTATACACCGATTGGTAGGTCTCCTGGCTTCTAGATCACCGCTTCCTTCTGCCTTCCCCAACACTCGTGCTCAGTGGCTTATATTTGAAGGTCACTCCCTAGTTACAGTGACGGGATCGCCTGGGATTTTCACCCAGTTCCCTTAACCGAATCAGCATTATAAATTTTTCATATATACAATTTCATAACATGTTTACAAGTAACCATTCTGCATAAACATTGTATTTCCTGCAAAATCTAGTTAAATGTAGAATTTATTAATAATGACTAATTTAGGTAACAAAAAAACCTCCTCGCATTTTTACACGCTAAGGAGGTTTTGAATATAATATCTTTCCTTTATTTTTTTAAAATATGCTCTGTAATATTTAAACCGATATTTCTATCTTATATTTTTTATCGTATTTTCTATCTATTTAATCCTCTTCCCATTCCTCTTTCTTTGCCCATTCTCATATTTTTACCGGCATTGGCTCTATCGCCTTGATTTAACTTTTGAATTTGATCGGCTTGATCTTGGGTTAGGATACCTGCTTCTACTAATTCTGCTTGCATGGCGCCTCTACCCTGATTCTTTCGTGCTTCCATTTTTTCCTGCTTATATTCTCTTCTTTCTTCAGTAGTCATGTTCTTTATTTCATCCCAATCTGCTTGTCTCTCAGCTCTTCTCTCTTCTGACTTATCTGCTAAATATTCTAGAATCTCATCCTTTTCACCATCAGTAATGATACCCTTTTCTACATAACTTGCCCAACGAGTTTCTTTTCTTTCCTCATTTTGTGTTTGATTATATTCTCTAATCTTTTCTCTGATTACTTCAACTTCACTCTCGCTTAATGTACCTTCATCAATTAGCTCCTGAAATATAGGTTCTCTTTCAATATCTCGTTCTTCCATAAGAGATTTTATATAGTCTCTTCTTTCTTCGGGAGTCATGTTATTAAGCTTATCTCTATTTGCCGTTATAGTTTCTCTCATTTCTTGTTGGTGCTCTTCTCTTACTGCTGCCCTTTCTTTAATAAAAGTCGAAATTTTATCTGCCTTATCTTGGGTGATATCCCCATTTTTAACTAATTTTTGCAAGACATCTGCAAATTGTTCTCCCATTACACCTTGTTTATTTCCAAGAGCAAAATTTTTACCAAAGTTTTGGTTCCCTACTTTAGCGGCAGCACCCATTCTTTGGTACATAGAACCTGTACCTATACATTGTAAGGCAGTATCACTAGCATCGTCAGCCCAAACTGCAGTAGTCAAAGATAACAACATTCCTCCTGCTAACACGCCACTGGCAACTTTTTTCATAATCGTATTTTTTTTCATTGTAAAATCTCCTTTCATGATTTCTTACAAGTTTATTATAACCAGCAAATGTTACAGTTTCGTGTCAACTAAGTGTTAATTAGATGTTATTTAGTTTTAACTATATCTAATTCAAACCAAAATACTACTCCACCCTCAACATTTTCTACTCCGCATTTATTATCATGAATATCCATAATCCCTTTTACTATAGATAATCCCAAACCCGTACCGCCATAAGCTCTAGTGCGGGCTTTATCCACCTTGTAAAAACTCAACCAAATCTTATCTAGCGAATCTTCCGGTATCCAATTTCCTGTGTTATATACAGAGACCCTTAATTTTTCACCTTTCTTTGTCACACTTATCCTTAGTAGCTTTTTGCCTTCAATATGATTAAGAGCGTTATTAATATAATTTAGCAATACTTGCTCTATCCCTAAAGGATCGCCATAAACTAATATTTCTTCCTCTTCTTTTATAATTTCAAGCTTTATCTCTTTTTCTGCAAAAATATTATTGTATTTCCGCAAAACCTCATCAATTAATTTACCCAGATCAAAAACACTTTTTTCTCGCTGGAAATATCCTGACTCTAATTTAGATAAATTCAAGAGGTCCCTCACCATTTTATCCATTTTAGCTGCTTCATCAATTATTACTTCGCAATAGAAATTTCTATTTTCTTCATCCTCATTAACATTAGCCTGTAAGCCTTCGGCATAACCTTGTATTAGAGAAATAGGGGTTTTTAATTCATGGGAAACACTAGAAATGAATTCTTTTCTCATTTCGTCAATTTGCTTCTCTTTTTCAACCTCTCGTAACAAATTTTTATTCTTTTCGTTAAGCTGAGAAATAGAGAAATGAAGCTGATCTGAAAGATAATTAATATTTTGAGCCAATTGCCCGATCTCATCTTCACTATATCTTTTACATTTTTTACTAAAATCCAGCTTCGCCATTTCTTTAGTTATGTTATTTATTGCTAAAATAGGGCTGGTGAATTTACGCGACATAATATAAGCAACACTTATCCCAAGGACCATAATAAATAAACCCGTAAATAAAAAGAATTCATTAGCAATACTAGCATTTTCAGAAATCGTCGCTAGGGGAATGGTTAAAAGCAAAATATCATTATTATTCAACAAATATAATAAACTCATTATTTGCATATTAGTGTTGGGTAGTTGAGAACTATTAAATACTGCTTTTTTTTCTAATAATTCTTTTTGCAATTCATAAAATTGGGCTTGGGTTATAAGCCACCTATCTCTTCTTCTCAGAGCATTACCATTCGAGGCATTAAGAAGGTCCTTTTCTATATTACGCGTTCTTTTTAAAATATCTTGATAGTTATATATTCTTACCCCTACTTCTGTCTCTTGTAAATATGTTTCTAAATCTGTTTCAATTTCTTGAATGTTTCCCTTATATATGTCATCAATTTCCTGGGCAATTACCATTAACGTGTTCTTTTTTTTCGTTACATAATATTTTTCTAAATAAAAAGAGTTTAAAATTACAGATATCAATACAAATAGTAAGGTAAGGACACTAACTCCTATAAATAATTTTGTTCTAATTGAGTTTTTAATCTTTCCATTCAAACCTATAACCAACTCCTCTTACTGTTTGAATACAGTCTCTTTTATCTTTAAGCTTTGTCCGGAGTCTTTTTATGTTAGTATCTACCGTCCTGGTTTCTCCCAAATAATCATAGTTCCAAACAGCATTTAATATTTGTTCTCTACTTAAAGCCTTATTTTTATTTTTGACTAAATATAGCAAAAGTTCATATTCAGTAGGACTAAGATCCAGTACTTCCTCATCTAACATAGCACTATGTCCATCTTCATCAATGAATAAATTATCAAACTCTAACACTTTATTACTTCCTTTTTCTAACCTGCGCAACAGAGCCTTAGCTCGAGCTACTAAGATATTAGGGCTAAAGGGCTTAGTTATATATTCATCAGCTCCTAATTCAAAACCAAACAATTCATCAGATTCCTGACTTCTCGCTGTTAGCATAATTATAGGTACTTTGGAAAGCTTACGAATTTCACGACATGCTACCCAACCATCATATTCCGGCATCATTACATCCAATATTACTAAATCAATATCTTGATTTTCTATAAAAATGTCTACAGCTTTTTTTCCATCTTCCGCTTCCATAACTATGAAGCCTTCTTTTTTAAAAAAGTCCGACACTAATTTTCTCATTCTGTATTCATCATCTGCAATTAATATTTTATTACTCATATATCTACTCCTTTAAATAAGGTATACTCATTTTATCTTATTTTACGGTAAAGTGAAACTTTCCATCAGTTCTTTTACACTGATGGATTTAGTTGAACCAATCAGGGAGTTACTGTCCGTTTGCTTCCATACTAACTTTATTCTACGGACAGTTACTGCGTGGTAAAGTGAAACTCCATCAGGTTCTTTCTGATGGTTAGCTGAACCAATCGGGATGTTAGCGTACGTTGCCCAAGAAAATGCTTAAAAAATACGTACGCTTACAACGCGGTAAAGTGAAACTCCATCAGTTCCTTTTACACTTCCTGATTAGTTGAACCAATCAGGAAGTAGAAATAAAAAAGGGTCTTAACAAATTTGTCAAGACCCTTAATCCTTATTTCTATTGTATTACACATTTCTAGAGCATTTCTTTATATTTTTTTCCTATTTCATTGGCAGCTAGAATAGCATCGAATAATTCCTCAGGGGTAACATCCCCTAGCATATTGTGAATGGTTTCCCCTTCAGCACAAGCAGCCTTTGCAGCTTTCATAATTCGATCTTTCTTGCTGTCATCTACACCAACGTCTGCTAAAGTAATAGGAAGCCCTACACTCAAACAGAAATCTATTACTTCTTCTATTTCCTCCAGAGAGCTATCTTCCAGTACTAATTGCACTAATGTTCCAAATGCCACTAATTCTCCATGCATAGTTTTTTCGCATTCTTCCAGAACTGTAAATCCATTATAGATAGAATGGGCAGCAGCTAATCCTGCATTTTCCGCTCCCACGCCACTCAAATATGTGGTAGCCTCAATGGTATTTTCTACCGCCTTGGTGATAGTTCCCGCTTCTACTGCCAACTTAGCCTTGTAACCATCTTCTAATAAAGTTTCATAGCACAACTGTGCTAAAGCAAAACCCGCTTTAGTAAGATGTCCATTAACAAGATTTAAAGCGTTAGATTTGAGACATGCCCTGGCTTCAAAATATGTACCTAAAGCATCTCCCATACCGGCTATCAGAAATCTTTGGGGCGCTTTAGCCACAACGGCTGTATCCACTAGAACAACATCAGGATTTGTTGGATAAAATAGATATTCGCTAAATTCCCCTGTACTTGTATAAATAACTGAGAGGGCAGTGCAAGGTGCATCCGTTGCTGCTACTGTTGGCACAATTACAATAGGCATTTCTTCATAATATGCTACGGCTTTTGCTGTATCTAAGGTACTTCCGCCTCCAACACCAACTATTACATTACTGTTATTAGCTTTTACAAGTTCTCTCATTCTGTTAATCTCTTCCATAGAACTGGTGCCTTTAAATGTTTCAAATACTAATTTTTTTCCGCTGCCCTCAAAGCTTTTTTCCATTTTTTCTCGTGTAACTTTCATTGCAGTTTTACTTGCGATAATAAAATATGAATCTCCTAAAGCCTGAGTTTGTTTTTCCATCTCTAATAGTGCATCTTTTCCTTGTACATACCTTA
>JAHDSB010000034.1 GCA_018433015.1 Clostridia bacterium
CTTGGAATCCCTTCATGAAGAACTGATCCAAGCAGGTAAAAGGCTCAAGTTAGAGGTGGAATGCTATCAGTCTAATCATGAAGGGGACCTGGTGGATTGTATTCAAAAATCTGCTCATGATTGTTCATATATAATAATAAACGCAGCAGCTTATACCCATACAAGCGTTGCTATCCGTGACGCCTTGTTAGCTGTGAAAATTCCAGCCATAGAAGTACATATAAGCAATATTTATGCACGGGAGACTTTTCGCCATAAATCCCTGTTGGCTGATATTGTACAAGGACAAATTTGCGGATTAGGTCGTTTAGGGTATCATTTTGCTTTAGAGGCTGCAGCTCATTATCTCAAGGGGGATTAAAAAGCAGTGAATAAAGTAGCCCGGTTCAAGGAAGCTCTCAAGCAAGAGGAAGTAGATGCAATAATAATTTCTAAACCTACTAATCGCCGATATTTAAGTGGTTTTACCGGGAGTAGTGGTGTATTGTTATTGTCAAAAAGTCGAGATTATTTAATAACAGATTTTCGTTATAAGGAACAAGGGCGTAAACAAGCCAAAGGCTTTGAAGTCATACAATATGAAGAATCGCTGGTAAAGTCACTTCAGGAGATTATACAAAAATTATCCTTGAAGAGAGTAGGAGTGGAGAAAGATACTGTTACGTTGGATACTTACCAGGAATATGTTGAAAATATTAAAGAAGCGGATTTTATCCCTGTAAGGGATTACTGTAGCGGATTGAGACAAATTAAAACCCGGGAAGAGATTGTTTTACTTAAGAAAGCGATATCTCTTGCCGATGCAGCTTTTTTACATATCAGAGAATTTGTTCGTGTAGGTCAAACAGAAAAAGAAGTGGCCGCTGAGTTAGAATACTATATGAGAAAATTAGGAGCCGAAAAAAATGCCTTTGATACTATTGCGGCTTCAGGGGTAAGGTCCTCTTTACCCCATGGGCTAGCCAGCAACAAAGTTATTAAAAAAGGAGACTTTGTTACTTTAGATTTCGGGGCTGTATATGAAGGTTATCATTCAGATATGACGAGAACCCTGATTATGGGGCAACCTGATGCTAAACAAAGTAAGATTTACAATACAGTGCTTACAGCCCAAACAGAGGCGGAAAGAAAAATAAAACCGGGAATGACAGGAAAAGAGGCTGACAGTATCGCCCGTGAAATAATTGAAGAAGCGGGCTATGGTGAGTATTTTGGACATAGCTTAGGACATGCTGTGGGTTTAGATATTCATGAAAAACCCTTTTTATCTCCCCGGGATGATAGTGTCTTGAAAGCAGGAGTAGTTGTATCAGTAGAGCCGGGTATTTATCTGCCGGACTGGGGCGGTGTAAGGATTGAAGATTTGGTGTTGATTACCCCACAGGGATGTGAGGTATTGACTAAATCACCTAAAAATATAAATGAAATGATAATCGATAAATAAGGAGGTAAAACATGATATCAACATCTGATTTCAGAACGGGTTTAACTTTTGAATTAGAAGGAAACGTAGTTCAACTTATTGAATTTCAACATGTTAAGCCAGGAAAAGGAGCGGCTTTTGTTCGCTGTAAATTAAAAAATATAAGAACAGGTTCTGTAGTGGAGAAGACTTTCCGCCCTGGGGAAAAATTTCCTAAGGCACATATTGAACGTAAGGAAATGCAATATCTTTATAGTGAAGGCGATCAATGGGTATTCATGGATACAGAAACATATGATCAAGTGTCTCTTCCTGAAAGCATCCTGGAAGATGCTCCTAAATATATGAAGGAAAATATGAATACAGGTATTCTTTTCTATCAAGGGGAAGTTATCGGTTTAGATCTGCCTAAACAGGTAGAGCTGGAAGTTACAGCAACGGAACCCGGCATTAAAGGTGATACCGCTTCAGGTGGTAGTAAACCGGCAACTCTTGAAACCGGTCTTGTGGTGCAGGTACCTTTCTTCATTAATGAAGGGGATGTACTAATTATTGATACTAGAACTGGAGATTATGTTAGTAGGGCTTAATAAAGCCCTATTTTTTTTAAGTATATAGGGTGAATACAGGCCGAGTGTTAAAGCTTGCGAAAAATGGGCAATATAATTGTAAGTTCATAAAAGAGGAGGAAACATAAGTGACTCGAATCAAAGAAAAGTTAGCATATTTAATGGGTTTAGCTGAAGGGCTGGAACTTAAGCAAGAATCAAAAGAAGGAAAAATTTTTAATGCTGTAGTAGAAGTCCTGGAGGAAATGGCAGATACCATGGATGATTTATCAGAAGAGCAACAGGATATGGAAAAATATTTAGAAGCTTTGGATATGGATTTAGGAGAACTGGAAGCAGAAATTTACGAGGAAGAAGATGAATTTGCCGCTGAGGATGAATTTTTTGATGAAGAAACTGATAACTATTTGGAAATTGAATGCCCCAATTGTCATGATATTGTGTGCCTGGAAGAAAATATTTTTAAAGACGGCGATTTAATCGAAGTAACTTGCCCTAATTGTAATGAAGTAGTTTACCGCACTCACGATCATTTTTGTCCAGAATGTGAGGCAGAAGAAAACGATTAATTGAAATATAAAAATGAAGTATAGTTATTTCCTTCAACTTGTATCTGTGTTGCAATCAGATACAAGTTTTTATTTCTCTCTGTATTTAACAAGAACATCATATAAAAGACTACTATGATTATTGTCAACTACATTAAAAATATGGTTTACAAATAAAAAATATATTTATATAATGATTTTAACTAAGGTGGAACTTGGCAAGTTTCAGGGAGGAGAGTAAGGATGAATAACTTTGTAAAAGAACTTGAAATCCAAGTAAAGCAGGGCAAACAGCTAAAGCGGGAGGAAATTTGGAAATTAAGTACAATAAAGGAGATAGAAGTTTTAAGTACTAGTGCGGAAAGGATATCTATCTTTTTTAAGGGTAATACAGTGGAACTGTGCAGTATAATCAACGCCAAGTCCGGCAAATGCGGGGAAGATTGTAGCTATTGTGCTCAATCAGCCCATTATGCGACCAATGTTGATGAATATGAATTATTAAGTTTGTCTGAAATCTTGAACAAGGCCATAGAACTTGAAAAGAATGGGGTGAAGCGCCTTTCGCTAGTAACTAGCGGAAGAGGGCTAGGGGGAGAGGACTTCGTCAAAATATTAGCAATCTTCAGTGCCTTGAAAAAGCAAACAGCCTTACATTTATGTGCTTCTTTAGGGATTATTTCTTATGAGCAAGCCGTTAAATTAAAAGATGTTGGTGTTACTAGATATCACCACAATTTAGAGAGCGGCCCTCGGTTTTTCTCGCAAATATGTACTACCCATACTTATCAAGATAGACTGGATACCATTGCAAATGTACAAAAAGCTGGGTTAGAAGCATGTTGTGGAGGAATTATCGGACTAGGAGAAACTATGCAGGACAGGCTTGAAATGGCCTTAGCTGTCAGAGATTTGCAGGTTAAATCAGTACCTTTAAATATTCTTATCCCCATTAAAGGGACGCCCCTGGAAAACATCCCAACTATTCAGCCCCAGGAAGTTTTAAAAACTATGGCCCTTTTTAGATTCATCTTGCCCGATGCAGTCATTAGATATGCTGGGGGGCGTAATACTTTAGGCAAACTTCAAGAACGAGGTTTTAAAGGGGGGATTAATGGAGTGCTGGTGGGAAATTATCTCACTACCGTAGGGAATAACATCAAAAAGGATATAACCATGCTGAAAAAGCTAGGTTTCATTGTTAAATAACAGCGGCTAAGGCCGCTTTTTCCTTTGCATAAGAACATTATTCCATAATAGTATAAAACTGCTTGCTAATGCCCAGCTGTAGGATGATGCAATTATGATACAATGATGAGGCATAATGAGATTTACGAAAGGGACTTAATGGGAGATGCTCAAATGATAAAAATATTGATTGTTGAAGATGAAAAGCCAATTTCCGATTTAATTAAAATGAATCTTGTGGACGAGGGCTATGATTGTACTTGTGCTTATGATGGACAACAAGCAGCCGATATTATCGAAAAAACCAGCTTTGATTTGGTTTTGCTGGATATTATGCTGCCTAAGATTGATGGCTATGAACTGATAGAATATATAAATGCTTATGATATTCCCGTGATTTTTCTGACGGCCAAGGCAAATGTTGCCGACAAGGTCAAGGGCTTAAAAGCAGGTGCCGAGGATTATATGGTAAAGCCCTTTGAAATTGCCGAGCTTTTAGCCCGGGTGGAGACGGTGTTGCGCAGATATAATAAAACGGTGCAGGAAATCAATTTATTTGATATTCAGATAGATATTCCTTCGCGAGTGGTAACCAAAGGAGGAGAACCTGTTAACCTAACTGCCAAAGAGTACGATCTTTTAGTATTGTTTGCCAAAAACAAAAATATTGCCTTATACCGTGATCAAATATATTCCAAAGTATGGGGCGATAAATATTTGGGTAACAGTCGCACCGTGGATTTACATGTTCAGCGGATGCGCAAAAAGCTGGGCTTGGAAGACAAGATTGTAGCAGTCTATAAAATCGGCTATAGACTGGAGGTATAGTAGGTGAATTTTTTTTGGAAGATCTTCTTTACCACCATGTTTGTAAGCGTCTGTTGTTTTTCCGTAGGTGGTTATTTTTTGATTAACGCCAATTTCCAAGCTGCTATGGAGCAAGAAGTAAATGTAGCCTATGATTTAGGTGATATTGTTCACTACTCTCTGAACAATGAACTGAAGAATCTGGAGGAATTAAAAGCTTATTCATCCTTGAGAAAGGGTGAAAGGGGAAAGTTCGTAGAGCTTGACTGGATTTCCAGAAAAGCAGAATTAATGAGTATTAATAATGCCAACGGAATAATTCCCTTTTGTATAGTAAGTAAAGATATAGGTATTCTTTTTTCATCCCACCGCTATAAATTTAATAAACAAATAATTTCACATCTTTCTGAACAGGAAAAAGGCTATACCTTGCACAAAACTGAGGAGGGCGTTTTCCTTCAGGCCCTGCGGCCAACAAAGTTATTAAACAAACAATGCTATATAGAAATAGTAAAAGATGTGACATATATCTTTGCAAATCAACAACGACAATATCAACTGTTTGGAAAAATCATTTTAGCCTTACTTATTATTGGCGGCATTTTGACAATGGTAATTTCAAAATGGCTAATCAAGCCTATTAATAGGCTAACCACTGCTACCAAGGAAATTGCCACAGGTAATTTCGATAAGAGGATTGCAGTAACCAGTGAAGATGAATTTGCAGTCTTATCGCAAAATTTTAATATTATGTCCCATCAGCTGGAGCAAAAAATCCATGAATTAAAGGATGAAGCGGACAAGCAGGAATTGTTTGTGGCCGCTTTCTCTCATGAGTTAAAGACTCCCCTTACCTCTATTATCGGTTATGCTGATATGTTGCGTTCCAAGCAAATGAATCAAGCAAAAACTTCTTTATGCGCTAATTATATATTTGAAGAAGGTAAACGTTTAGAGACTCTTTCCATGAGACTGTTGGAAATGGTTGTGCTGAAAAAGCAAGAGATTAAATGTAGTAAAGTTTCTACTACCGATTTCTTTGACAATATAAAGTCTTTGATGTTGCCCATTCTGTATGATTTACAAATTAGTTTAGTACTGGAAATTGAACCGGCTTTAATATTTATTGAGCCTTCTCTGATGAAAACAGTTTGTTTAAATCTGCTTGATAATGCCAGAAAAGCCCTGGGAACTAAAGGCGAAATTAGTGTAAAAGGGAAAGTCATAAATAATGGTTACAAAATTTCTATTTGTGATAATGGAAAAGGCATGGAAGAAAGGGATCTGCAGAGAATTACCCAAGCCTTTTATATGGTAGATAAATCAAGAACCCGGAAAGAAGGCGGTGCAGGCTTAGGATTAGCCATATGTGATGAAATACTAAAACTGCATAATGCTACAATTAGCTTTACCAGTAAAGTAAATGTGGGCACATGTGCAACAATAACTCTGAAAGGAGTTGAGGATGATGACCAGATGGAAGAATCTTCTTAAAATCGGCTCCTTGTTTTTGATCCTGTTTGTTGTTGCTCTGGCCCCTCTGGCTATTACACAGCTACAAAATGGGCGTTTAATTAATAAAGTATATACCGATACCCTTCCGGAAGAACAAGTAATCTATAATAATATAGAAATTACCGAAAAAATAGCTATCATAAAAAATTCATTTTCCAATGAGAAGAGAACAATTATTAGGCAAGAACCAGTATTTACGGATAAGGAAAATACAATAGGGGAGACGGTAGTAGAGGAACTCCGGAAACTTCAAGAAATGAAGGTAATGCCTTCTTATGATTTAGCTCAACCTTATAATGTGGAGATTAATTCAAAAATTACATTTATGGGTGCTAATAATAGTCCGCAAAAGGTTGTGAATATTCGTGAGGTGGCTATACTATATCCCAATTTTAGTGTGGGAGTTTGGCTAGATGATGAAACAGCAGTTGTGTATGAATTAACTATTTTTTCGAAAAAGGAGAAACTACCCCCGGTTGAAGAAGACCTTGTTCCTGTGCGGTTTATGGAATATTTAGGTTTATCTCCCGAAAATATATCTTATAAAGAGGCTGAAAATGGGGGGGGTTACTGCTTGTATTTTGACGAAAACACCCATTTTAGCTATAGGTATGAGCAAGATGAATACTATATAAGCTATTATTTGGACTCTTAATCCAAAAAATGATACAACTTTGATACAAGAATGTAGTAAAATAGATGCACTTATTGTGTAAAATTGTTTACACAATAAGTGCATTTTATGTTTAAGGAGATTTAGTAATGAATGCAGAAACACAACAAGAAGAAAAGTTACAAGAAAATGAATTAGAACCACGTTGCCACAAGAGAAAGTCCAACAGCAAAATAAGGCCCTTGTATGTAGTAATGGCTTGTTTGGTATTCTTTTTTGTTGGACAATCCTTAACGGGTATGGCCCAAGGTGTTATTCCCTTTTTTAATGAGCCTAAATCTTCTCCTAGTCAAGAACAAACTGCTCCTGTAAAAAAAGATCAAGAAGATGAGCAAACAAGGAAGATCGAGGTGGAGGCTTGGAAAATAGTCCTTGTTAACCCCTGGAATTCCCTGCCTCAGAACTATCAGGCTCCTTTAGTAACTATTAGGGGTGGGCAAATTGATGAGCGGATGCTGCCGGATTTACAGGAAATGATGGACGATTGCCGGGCAGAAGGACTAGCTCCTGTGATTTGTTCCGCTTATAGAACATGGGAAAAACAAACTCGTCTTTTTAACAACAAGGTTGAGCGCTGTTTGGCAGAGGGTTACTCCCAGGAGGAGGCTGAGGAAGAAGCGGGGAAATGGGTGGCCTTCCCCGGAACCAGCGAGCATCAATTGGGGCTGGCCCTTGATATTGTCTCAGAAGATAATCAAGTGTTGGATGAATCCCAAGAAAAAACCCCTGAGCAACAATGGTTAATGGAAAATTGTCATAAATATGGATTCATTCTTCGCTATCCAGAAGATAAAAGTGAAATTACGGGAATTAGTTATGAACCGTGGCATTATCGCTATGTCGGCAAGGAGGTAGCGGCGGAAATTATGGAGCAAGGTCTCTGTCTGGAAGAGTATTTGGAAAATATTAAGTAAAATTAATTAGTAAAAACATAGGACGAGGAGGGATAGGGTTTGTTGGCACAAGAGCAATATAATGACATCTGTATAAATTGCGCTGACCAGCTCTATCGTTTTGCCCTTTTTATGCTTAGCGATAGCGATAAAGCAGGGGAATTGGTAACTCAAGCTTGTGTAGAAGGTAAAGGTAAACTGAAGGATATGGACAGGGAAGAGCAAGTGAAGATAGTTTTGTTCAAAATCATCTTACAATATTGTTTATCCACCCTAATGCCTTACAACCCGGAATTACTCATAGCCGCTCAACCTAAACTCCAGGGGAAACAAGACTTATTCCTGGCCTTGGCATCTTTGGGCAAGGTGAGACGTTCCGTGGTTATTTTGCGCTTCTGTGTAAGACTTGATTATCAAGAGGTACAAGATATAGCGGGCCTTCCCCCTTGGTTCTTTAAAAGGATTTTGCTAAGTTCAATCAGCAAAGTAAAATGCTATCTAAATTATAGAGGTAAATAGCTGCAGATGATACAACTTTGATACAAGTTAAAGATAGATATGATGCATTTGTGTTGTAAAATCAGTCATAGATTAAATATATTTTGAGTTATCTAGGAGTTTTTAAAATGAATACAAGATTAAGACAATCCAACTCGCACCAGGAGACTTTGGGACCACGTTGTAGCAAAAAAAGAAAAGTTAAAAAATCGGCCAAGATATTAGTTTTGTTATGTGCTTGTTTTATGTTCTTTTTTCTAGGGCAAACTTGTGCCGGTATAGTACAAAGCGTTACATCATTCTTTACCGGGACAGAACCTTCCCTTACTCAAAAGCTTACTAATATAGCCGATGCTTTTGAAGAAACAGAATCAGAGATAGCAGAGAAAGAGAAAACTAATCCCTGGAACTTACTGCTTATAAATAGCAGCAATCCACTGCCTCCTGACTTTCAAGTAAAATTAAAGAAATTTGATGACGGGGAGGGGGGCGAGCATTATGTGGATGAAAGAATACATAGTGATTTGCTGGAGATGTTCGAGGGCGCACAAGAGGATGGGGTATATTTCCAAATTAATTCCGCCTACAGAAATGCTAAGGAGCAGCAACACATCATTGATAAAAGAGTAAAAAAGTTAATGGACCAAGGGTTTTCTTATCAGGAAGCCCAGGAAATGGTTCTAGAAGTTGTAGCTCTGCCCGGAATCAGTGAACATGAAGCAGGATTGGCTGTAGATTTTGGTGTGGGAAAGGGAAACAAATCATGGGATAGTGTCTATGAATGGCTAAAGAAGAATTCCTATAGATACGGTTTCATTTTAAGATATCCCCAAAAAAAAGAAGAGCTTACAGGAGTAGCTTATGAACACTGGCATTACAGATATGTAGGTAAAGAAGTGGCAAAAGAGATAAAGGAAAAAGGTATTTGCCTGGAAGAATATTTAGAAAACAGATAAGAGGGCAAAATCCTCTAAGTATAATTTACATAATCATAAAAACAGTAGAAAAATATTATTAACAAGAGGTAAGTTATGAAACAAAAAATTAAGATAATATTGTTGTTTCTCTTTCTAATGTTTGTGGGAATGGTTGCCGGAGTAGGGTGGACCCATTTCGGAGATGTGTTACAACAGCCTAGCATAGAGGACAAACCAAGTGCCACCTCCGTTCACCCTTATGATAAGATTCCTCGTCATGATTATGATTGGGAAAAGCTTTATGAAAGCAAGGGTAAAAAAATGTATGATGATGGAGATTTACAGGCCTTAGTTGGTATTGATGTTTCTAAGCATCAAGGGGACATAGATTGGTCCCAGGTAAATAATGATAACATTGATTTTGCCATAATTCGTGCGGGCTATAGAGGATATGGGACCGGTGAAATTTCAGAGGATGGTAAGTTCAAAAATAATATAGCCGGGGCTAATGCTGTAGGAATTGATACAGGAGTATACTTTTTTTCCCAGGCCATTTCCGTGAGTGAAGCAGAGGAGGAAGCCCAGTTTGTTATTGATTTGCTTAAAGATTATGAGGTGAAATATCCCGTTGTATTTGATATGGAGTTCATTACGGAAGAAGATAGAATCAGAGATTTATCCATGAAAGAAAAAACTAAAGTAGCTCTGGCTTTCTGCCAAAAAATTGAAAAGGCGGGGTACACGCCTATGATTTATGGGAGTGCATCCTGGCTGGAGAATACTGTATTCTTGGATGACATATCTCAGTACGATTTGTGGGTCTCAGAATATAAAGATGCTCCCACTTTTCCCTATGATTTTAAAATGTGGCAATATACTAACAGAGGCAGAGTAGCCGGCATTACCGGTAATGTAGATTTAAACTTGTATTTTGGCTAACTAACAAAAGAAAGATAGCAGCAAAACAAAGCAACCATTTGTGGCGAATAAGCCGCAAATGGTTGCTTTGTTTTGCCAAGTCCTTTTTAATTTTATTATTCATAATACGGAGGCAAGGACAATATATTATATTGTTAGCATGTATTATTTTCCTGTTTATGGATATTCCTTTGAGCATTTTTTAAATTATTGTTTTTTGGAGGATTTAGATGACTAAAATAACTTTTTCTGAGATGAGGAATAAAGTTACTCCCCTTCCTAAGTCAGAATCTTATTTTCAGAGGGAATTGTCCATATCGTGGTTAGATTATCTGATTCCTCACTTACGGGTAAGGGTAGAATCAGCTTTGCATAACCGGGGAGAAGATATTGAGGAAATCCGCTTGCGGGTAAATCGTCCCTTGATCTTACGGATTGGGTCTTATGAATATACCATTGATGAGAAACAGCAACTAACGGAAAA
>JAHDSB010000190.1 GCA_018433015.1 Clostridia bacterium
AAGACTTTAGTGGCTAACATTGTAGCCTTAGGTGCTTTAGCTAAAATTACTGGCTTAGTTCCCTTGGAAGTCTTGGAAGAAGTAGTGGGAGATCGTTTCCCCAAAGCTAAAGAGTTAAACAGCAAAGCTTTAGCTGCAGGT
The DNA here is from genome assembly GCA_018433015.1 of Clostridia bacterium. GTDB lineage: Bacteria > Bacillota > Peptococcia > DRI-13 > SV3-B141 > SV3-B141. The sequence continues at coordinate 142 of JAHDSB010000190.1, forward strand.
TTTGAGGCAATATAGAGATAAGAATAAAAGCTTTCGTCATGGCGACGAAAGCTTTTAGTATTTTAAGGTATTATTTGTGCAACATGAAAGTTAAATATTGACTAATTTACTGGAGAAGATATAATAAAATGAGAATAAAGTTTAATTATAGTAAATTTTTTTAGTATAATTAAACAAAGGAGCTATTGATTAAGCTATAAAAAACACGTAATGTGAAAACAATAAAATATTACTCCTGTACTATATTATAGCAGGATTGATAAGGAGAAATAGATGCTTGGAGAAAAAATAAGAGAAATAAGAAAAGAAAAAAATATGACTATAAAAGATTTGGCGGATAAAATAGGCGTTACTTCGGGATATATTTCCCAGATAGAAAGAAATATCACAGAACCATCCCTTACTATTTTGAGAAAAATATCAGCAGCCTTGGATGTGCCTATCTATGGTTTTGTAAGTGAACCTAGTGTGGATACATTCTTTATACCTGCTAATGCCAGGCAAAAGTTGAACTTTACAGATTGTGGAATACAATATGAATTTTTAACTCCTCTAGCAAGATTAAATAAGATTAGTCCGAAAGTAGAAGTTATTCATGTTACTATGGAGCCCCAGAGTTGGGGAAGTACTGAGATGACCCAGCATTTAGCCGATGAATGTTTTTATGTAACTAAAGGTACAATTGAGGTGCATTTCCCCAGTAAGAAGTATGTTTTAAACGAAGGGGACAGTATATATTTTATTGAGAACATCCCCCACAGACTCTATAATCCCACTAATGAAAAAGCTAACGGCTTGTCTATAATGTCACCGGCCATCTACTAAAGATTAGTTTAAAATTGCTCCTAAAAATTTTGTCAATTGCCATGGTAGATAAAATATATTAAAAATACTATGAAAAAATTGTAGTTTATTATCTCATTTCTAAAAAATAAAATTTATTCAACTTATAGGTGAATTTTTTTTGTTTAAACTAGTTTAAATATAAGAATAACAGGTACTGTTTTCAAAAAATTTTAGTTTTTTACATAACCCTATTAACTATAATTAAATGAAATTATTTTTAAAATTAAACTATAAATAGGGTTTTGTAACTATATAAATTTCCTAATTCTCTGGAGGTGATACTTTAGTATAGTCTTTATAAATTAGCAATGAAGCAAACAACCAGGTACTGAAAAGAAGAAGAGGGGAGAAATATTATGAAAAATACCAAAAAAATACTGGCACTTTTATTAGTATTCGCACTTTTATTTAGTATTACAGGATGCGGTAATTCCAATGAAGCGGCATCAGATGGAGATAACAAAGAAAAGGTATTGGTTATAGCCCAAGAAGATATTAAAGTTCCCTTAGATACCCAATTGACTTTTGACTCCTATGTAGCTCAAATATCCCGCTTGATTACCCAACCTTTATTAGTCTACTCTGAAGATATGGAACTACAACCTCTGCTATTAAAGGAACTGCCTAAAGTATCAGAAGATGGCTTAACCTATAGCTTTGAACTTAAACCCGATATTAAGTTCCATAATGGTGAAGTTCTTAAGAGTTCAGACGTAAAATATACATATGAGAGAATGTTAAAGCCTTCCACCAAAGCAGTAGCTGGTTTCCTCATCGAAGATATTGAGGGAGCAAAAGAAATAGAAGAAGGTACTGCTGAAGAATTAAAAGGTTTTAAAATAATAGATGAAACTAAATTTGAAATAACCTTATCAGAACCTTTTGCACCATTCTTAGCTTGTTTATCTACCAACTATTTAGCTATTTATCCGGAAAAGGCCTGTGAAGAAGCAGGAAGTGAATGGGGTATTAACCAGTACATCGGTACGGGCCCTTTCAAACTTGCTAAGAATGATAAAGGCATTGCTATGACTCTGGCTAAGAATGAAGAGTATTTTGAAGGACCTAAGAATCTGGATAAGATCGTGTTCAAATTCATTGCAGATCCTAATACAGCAGTTTTAGAGTTTGAAAAGGGCAATGTAGATATTGTGGAATTACAAGCCAAAATGTATCCCCAGTATGCAAGTGATGAAAAATTCAAGAGTGCTATTCAGGAAACGACGCCTCTGGCTATCGCTCACATGAAACTGAATACCAACTTAAATCCTGCCTTTAAGGATGTGCGTGTCAGAAAAGCATATTCTTTAGCAATCGATAGAGAAAAACTTTGTAATACTGTATTAGAAGGAGTAGCTGAACCTGCAACCAATTTCTTACCAAAAGGAATTGCCGGACATGATGAAACTGCTCCTGTAGTTGAGTACGATCCGGAAGAAGCTAAGAGACTTCTGAAAGAAGCCGGTTACGAAAATGGCGTAGATATTGAGTTCTGGCAATATGAAATGACTAGATTCAGTGATGTAATGATCGCTATCCAAGCACAGCTTAAGGAAGTGGGCATTAATCTTAAAATCACAAATGTTGACACTGCTGTCTGGAAGGATGCTTATACCAAAGGAAATGTAGAAGTAATGATTTCCCACTGGTTTGCAGATTTCCCCGATGCTGATAATTTCCTCTATACAAGTTTCTATTCGGAAAATTCCCATGGCATGTTCAAGGATCCGGAAGTGGACAAGCTCCTCATCGAAGCTAGAAAGCTGGAAGATCCCGCTAAGAGGGCAGAGCTTTATAAGAAAGTAGATCATAAGTTGGTTCGGGAAGTATATGCCGATGTGCCCTTATACTATGACAAAATATTCTACCTTGTTCAGGATAGGGTAGGCAATATGACTCCCCTATTCAATGATTCAGTACTTCATCCGGAAGATGCCGATATAGTTACAAAATAAAAAACAATTAGAAATAAAATAACAGGGCTGTTTTTTTAAAACAGCCTTGTTACTTATGGGGATTTTGATTGTAAAGGGGATGAAATATTGTTAAGGTATACTGCCAAAAGGTTACTACAAACAGTAATTGTTTTGATAGGTATCACGCTTGTCACATTTATTTTACTTAATATTGTACCTGGTGACCCAGTAAATCTTATGCTTGGGAAGATATCAGACCCGGAAACTATAGCTAGAATCAGACATGAAATGGGATTAGACCGGCCCTGGCATCAGCAGTATATTGATTTTTTAGTTGGTGTAATTAAAGGAGACCTTGGTACATCATATTTTTTAAAGGAATCTGTTGTAGATATTATCAATAGAAGTTTTATAATTACCTTAAAATTAGCGGGATTTTCCTTTGTATTTGCTATGGCCCTAGGTTTGGTATGTGGAATAGTTTCTGCGGTTCATCGCGGTAAAGCCTTAGATTCAGGGCTGATGACTTTGGCACTGCTGGGTATTTCTGCCCCTGCCTTCTGGGTAGCAATAATCTTACAGATTGTTTTTGGTTTAAAACTGGATCTGTTGCCCATATCGGGTATTGATTCTGGATTATGTTATATTTTACCTGCTATAGCCATAGGCTCGCGTTATGCAGCTTCCATTGCACGCATAACCCGAACAAGTATGTTGGATGTCATTAGGCAGGATTATATCAGGACTGCTCGGGCCAAAGGATTATCAGAGAGATTAGTAATCTATAAACATGCCTTGAAGAACGCTATGATACCTATCGTTACAATGGCCGGGCTGCAATTAAGTTACTTGTTGACCGGTTCTATCTTGGTTGAAACTGTTTTCTCCATACCGGGGATAGGAAAATTGATAGTAGATAGTATGCTGACTCGTGATCTGCCCTTAATTCAGGGGACGGTTATGTATGTTGCAACATTATTTGTGCTAATAAATCTGATAGTAGATTTGTCTTATGCTTTTCTAGATCCCAAAATAAGATACGAGAAAGGAGACTAAGATATGAAAAGGCTATTGTCTATTTTCACTAAAACCCATGATTTCGTTGACGATACCTTAAACAATAATGTTGAATATACTAGCTACTATGCCGATAGTTTAAAACGCTTAAAGAAAAATAAGGCTGTTATGATCAGTTTTATCGTAATAGTTATTTTATGTCTAATGGCTATATTAGCTCCGTTAATTTCTCCCTATGATCCTAATCAGACTGTATTGGAGGACGATCTATTAAGTGTTTCCTGGCAGCACTGGTTTGGCACCGATGAATATGGTCGGGATATTTTATCAAGGATTATCTATGGAACACGAGTTTCCTTAAGTGTAGGAATTGTTTCCGTATTTATTTCCACTTTCATAGGGATTGTGATAGGGTCCATTGCCGGATATTACGGTGGTGCGGTAGATAGCTTTTTGTCACGGATGATAGAGATTTTTTCAGCGTTTCCTGAACTTATCTTTGCTATAGGCCTGATGTTTGTCCTGGGTCCCGGTATTATCAACCTGTTTATTGCCATAGGCCTTATCCGCTGGACGGAAACGGCCAGGTTAATCAGAGGACAAGTCATGCAGATTAAGGAAAGAGAATTTGTCAAGGGTTGTGTGGCCAGTGGGGGTACTGATTTCTGGATTATTACCAAACATATACTTCCTAACTGCCTCTCTACCATCATTATCATTATTACTTTAGGTATACCTGGAGCAATAATGTCTGAAGCCAGCCTTAGCTTCATTGGATTAGGTGTTCAGGCTCCTCAAGCTAGTTGGGGCTCCATGATCAATGCAGCCCAATCCTACATAAGGTTTAATACGGTATATAGTGTAATACCCGGTATAGCCATAATAATTACCGTACTAGCCTTTAATATCTTTGGAGATGGACTAAGAGATGCGTTGGATCCGAGACTTAAAAACTAACATAATATTAGAGATCATTTACTCGTGAAGAGAGGTGTAGAGAGTTGGCAGATACTTTATTGGAAGTAAAAAACCTTAAAACATATTTTTATACAGATGAAGGGGTTGTACCTTCTGTTGATGATGTCAGTTTCAGTATAGGATACGGAGAAACTCTGGGAATAGTTGGAGAATCAGGCTGTGGTAAGAGTGTTACCTCTCTATCTATCATGGATCTTGTGCCAAGTCCTCCCGGAAAGATCGTGGACGGAGAAATACTCTTAAAGGGTAGGGATTTGCGAAAGCTTAGTGAAGCAGAGATGCGTAAAATTAGAGGTAATGAGGTAGCTATGGTATTTCAGGAGCCCATGACCTCATTGAACCCGGTATTTACCATTGGTTCACAAATTATAGAAGCGTTGATGCTCCATAAGCATTTGTCTAAAAAAGAGGCCCGGGATAAGGCGATAGAAATGCTGAAACTCGTAAAGATACCCATGCCGGAGAAAAGAGTAAAGGAATATCCCCATCAGTTATCCGGGGGGATGAGGCAGAGGGTGATGATCGCCATGGCTCTGTGTTGTGATCCCCAACTGCTGATCTGTGATGAACCTACTACAGCCCTAGATGTAACTATTCAGGCTCAGGTTCTGGACTTGATCGGGGAGTTAAAGAAAAAGCTTAATACGTCCATAATGATGATCACTCACAACCTGGGGGTAATATCAGAGATTGCGGATAATGCCATGGTAATGTACGCTGGAAAGGTTATAGAATATGGCAGTGTAAGACAGTTATTTAAGAATCCCTTGCATCCCTATACTAATGGGCTAATGAATGCCATACCACGGATTGAATCTGATAAGGAAGAGTTATATATGATTAAGGGTACTGTTCCCAGCTTGAGAAATAGACCCAAAGGATGCCTTTTCCATCCTAGATGTGAGTACGCTAAGGAGATTTGTCGAGCATGTATGCCCATATTTGTAGAGAGAGATGGACATAAAGTAAGATGCTGGAAATATACGGATAGATGGTAAAAGAGGGGGATATATTTTGAAGGCTGAGACAACAAGGGCAAATAAAAATAGTTATGTGTTAGAGGTTCGGGAGCTGAAAAAATGGTATAAGGTGCAAGAGGGCTTTTTCGGCCAAAAACCGGTTCATGTAAAAGCTGTAGACGGAGTCTCCTTCAATGTAAAATATGGTGAAACCCTTAGCGTTGTAGGAGAATCGGGCTGCGGGAAATCTACTGTCGGTATGAGTATCTTGAGATTGATCGAACCTACCAGCGGGCAGGTTATCTTAAAGGGAAAAGATATTACTAATATAAGTAAGAAAGAACTTAGGGAAATAAGAAAGGATATGCAAGTAATTATCCAAGATCCCTTCGGTTCCTTAAATCCCCGCATGACTGTAGGGGACATCATCAAAGAGCCTCTGGACATCCATAAAATGTACAGTAGTAAGGAAAGAAACCGGAAGGTGGCAGAAATCATGGAGCTGGTGGGCTTAGATTTAAGCTATGTAAGACGCTATCCCCATGAATTTTCCGGCGGTCAGAGGCAGAGGATCGGCATAGCTCGTGCCTTGGTGCTGGAACCGGAAATAATTATCTGTGATGAACCTGTATCGGCCTTGGATGTATCCATCCAGGCTCAGATCTTAAATTTAATGAAAAAACTGCAAAGGGAGATGGGAATAGCTTATCTCTTTATTTCCCATGACTTGGGAGTAGTAAAGCATATTTCCCACAGGGTAGCAGTAATGTATCTGGGAAGAATAGTGGAAATGGCAGATAAGCATGAATTATATAATAATCCATTAAATCCTTATACTAAGGCTTTGCTTTCGGCTATACCCGTTTTGGATCCTGATCTTAAAAAAGAAAAGATCCTCTTGGAGGGTGACTTACCGAGTCCTATTAATCCTCCCCAAGGTTGTCATTTTTCAACGAGGTGCCTAAATGCTAAGGATATCTGTAGAAATGTAGAGCCTACTTTACGAGATGTAGGTAACGGACATCTTTGTGCCTGCCATTTTGTAGTTTAAAGGGGTTAGATGAATTTTAGCGGATAAAGAGGAGGCGCAGGACATGAAATACGATTTTGATAAAGTTATCGAGAGAACAGGAACCAACTGTTTAAAATGGGATTTGCGTAAAGGTATTTTTGGTAAGGAAGATGTACTACCCCTGTGGGTAGCAGATACAGATTTTGCAGCTCCTGTTCAGGTGTTGGAGGCCATGAAAAAGAGAATGGAGCATGGTATTTTCGGGTATACTTATCGTTCTGAGGCCTATGACCAAGCCGTAGTCAATTGGATGAAGAAAAGACATGGCTGGGATATTAAAAAGGAATGGCTTACCTATAGTCCGGGAGTTGTTCCGGCCTTAAGCTTGTGTGTAAGAACCTTTACCCAGCCCGGAGATAAAATAGTTATTCAGTCTCCTATCTATCCACCCTTCTCTTCCGTTGTGGAAACTAGTGGCAGGATTATAGTTGATAATGAGCTGGAACTTATTGATGGCCGCTATTATATGGATCTGGAAAAATTGCTGGAACAAATAGCTGTGAAGAGAATTAGCTATACCAGCAATACAGCCAGGGAAAAATGGGAATTTGACGCTAAGGTCAAAATGCTGATGTTATGCAATCCCCATAATCCCAGTGGCAGAGTGTGGACTAGGGAGGAACTTTTAAAAATTGGAGAGATCTGTTTAGAAAATAACATCATCATAGTTTCCGACGAAATCCATTCCGATATCATTTATAGTGGGCATAAGCATTTACCCCTAGCTTCCTTATCAAAGGAATTAGAGCAAAATACCATCACTTGTATTGCTCCCAGTAAAACCTTTAGTTTGGCGGGATTATCAACTTCTACAGTGATTATTCCTAATGAAAGGCTGAGAACCCATTACAATAATATGGTAGAGTCCTTAGAAATAGATGGGGGGAACATTTTTGGGGCTGTGGCTTTAGAAGCAGCTTACAACTATGGAGAGGAATGGTTAGAAGAACTTTTAAAATACTTAGAAGGAAACTTGAACTATCTGATGGATTACTTTAAGGAAAGAATCCCCTCCATTAGACCTATCAGGCCCGAGGCTACTTATCTGGTTTGGTTGGATTGCAGGGAACTTGGGCTAGAGGGCAGAGATTTGATGGATTTCTTTGTGAACGAGGCCAAAGTGGGATTAAATCCTGGCACGAGATTTGGACGGAGTGGAAGTAATTTTGTCAGACTGAATATAGGGTGTCCCAGATCCCTACTGAAGGAAGGTTTAAGCAGAATTGAAGCTGCTGTAAATAAACGATTAAGGAAATAGTGATATATGCAGCATAAGCAGAAAACATAAGCTAAAAGAGGGGAAGTAGTACAGTGAATAAGCTAGATATAGGAGAATTGCACAAGATCCATCAGAACTTTACTTTGCTAGATGCTCACTTCGACTTGCTTTACGATGTAGAAATCCAGCGAAGTTTAGGTATAAAAAAAGTAATCGAAACCGATCACCTGCCTAATTTTTTAGCCGGAGGTTTTAATATCATTGTTTCGTCTATCTTCTTGGATAGCAAAGATCTACCGGAAATGGCCCTCAGAAAGGCTTTGGATCAGGTGAGTGCCCTCTATCAAGAGATAGATGAGTCGGCAGGGAAGATTATGCTCTGTAAGGATTATCACGATATTCAGCAGGCTATAGCTGAGAAGAAAGTGGGAATAGTCCTTTCTTTTGAGGGTGTGGAGCCCCTCTATGACGATATCAACCTCCTCCGGGTTTTCTATGAATTAGGAGTAAGGGGAGTAGGACTTACTTGGAGCCGCAGAAACTATGCCGCCGATGGTTGCACCTTTTCTAGTGAAAATAGAGGGAGACAGGGTGGACTAACGGAATTTGGTAGGGAAGTAGTGAAGTTGGCTTATGAATTGGGAATGTTCATTGATGTGAGCCATTTGAACGATGAAGGCTTCTGGGATGTTATGGACATGGTAAATAAACCTGTGATTGCTTCCCACTCTAATTGTCGAGCAATTGCCGGGATTATGCGCAATTTAAATGATGATCAGCTCAAGGCCCTAGCCGCCAAAGGTGGAGTTGTGGGACTAAATGCAGCCAGCATGCTGGCTGCCAATGATAAAGAAGATGCCAATATCGCTAAATTGGTAGAGCATATAGATCATATGCGGGAGATCATGGGTCTTGAACATATAGCCTTGGGCTTTGATTTTTGTGATAACTTATTTAAATATTCCTCCGAAGAAGATCTCCGCAAGATGCCTTATGTTCCCTTCGATGTGGTCAAAGGACATGCTCGCGTAGGAGATCTTACGGAAGCTTTACTGAAAAAGGGTTATAGTCGGGAAGACATCAAGCTTATCTATGGAGAAAACTATCTGCGAGCCTTTAGAGCAACAGTAGGTTAAGGTACTCCTCTTGATTAAAAATTAAAAGGGAGGAAATCCATGAATAATAAGAAACATGAGTTACAGAGCTATGCCTGTTATGGCGCGGGAATACATCTGGCAGACCTGGAAATTACCGAGCAAGGATTATTTATCAAAAAGAGGGACTTATATACTAATGCCTGGGGAGAACTGCAAGGTCCTACGGATACAACGGACCTACTGGGGGTTTCTCTGCAACAATTGTGGCAATGTGTTGTAGAGCAGAAAGATTTAGACTTGGTAAATAGTGAGGAAATACTGCTGGGAACAGACTATCAATATTCCCGTTATCTGAAGGTAACGGGTGATGTTAAGGGAAAAATTACGGAAGGCTGGATTTGGGCTTCCCGGAAGGCCAAGTTTCCTGTGGATTTGGTAACTGTAGCAGAAAAAATCATTGCCTTGATAATTCCCGGGAGAAATCAAGGCTTTGTTGTGGTAAAGCCCGGTTATGAAAAGCTGACCCCCCTGAAGGAGTGGCAGGAAGATAATATTTCCCCCGCTGAATTTGGGGTGAATTTTAAAGGAACTTCCTTGGTAGCCATGAGGGATGGAGTGAAACTGGCTACAGATGTTTATCTGCCGGCTAAGGTAGCGGAAAATGCCAAGATTCCTGCCATCCTCATCAGAACTCCCTATGGTAAAGGAGGGGGTGTGGAGACCTGGATTGGATTTGTTAAACGGGGATATGCCCTGGTAATTCAAGATGTACGGGGAAGGGAAGATTCGGAAGGAGCTTGGATTCCCTTTGTCAACGAGATAGATGATGGCGGAGATACAGTAGAATGGGTGGCCCGGCAAAAATGGTGCGATGGTCAAGTGGGAATGATCGGAGGTTCTTATCTGGGCTATGTACAGTGGGCGGCAGCAGCTAGCGGAACCCCCCATCTTAAGGCCCTAGTTAGTTTAGTTACAGCGGGCAGCCCTTTTGTGGATATGCCCCGTCGGGGAGGAACCTATCAGTCGGGAGTACTGTCTTGGGCTGCTATGGTAGCGGAAAAAAGGACAAACTTCCAAGCCCTAGAGCGGGATGATTGGGAAGAAATATTGGCCCATAGACCTCTAAAGGATATTCCTAGGAAAGCCTTTGGGAAAGACTTATACTTTTGGGATCAGTGGATGCAACATCCCCACAATGATGAGTTCTGGCAGAGGGCTGACTACACCCTCCAGGGGGAGAAGATTGATATACCGTCCCTGTTAGTATCGGGTTGGTATGATGATAATGGTATGGGAACGACTCAAGCTTGGGAGATGAACCAGAACAATAAAAGAAAAAATCAGCGGCTCGTCTTGGGCCCCTGGCTTCATAAATCAAACTCTACCAGAGTGATAAATGAGGTGGAGTTTGGCAATAACGCCCTTAGATACGATCTGGATCTGCTTTATCTCCAATGGTTTGATAGATTCTTGAAAGGTATTGTTAATGGAGTGGAGCAGGGAAACATTGTTGAATATTATGTAGTGGGAGAAAACCAATGGAGAACCGACCAAGAGTGGCCTCCCCATAATGTAGTCCTGAAAAGACTATACTTGGATAGTCATGGTGATGCTAGAACATCTCAAGGTAAAGGGACATTGACCAGGGAGATACCTCAGAATAAGGAAGAAGATCCCTTTATTTATGATCCTACCAATCCTTGTCCTTATCTCATCGATGTGTCGGAAAATGAATGCAGTGTTCCTGACAACTATAACAAAGTAGAGGAAAGGGACGATGTGTTAGTCTATACAACTCCTCCCCTGGATCAGGAAGTAATTATTGCCGGAGATGTATATGCAGAATTTTATGCCAGCACTTGTGCTCCCGATACCGACTGGGTTGTACGCCTTACAGACGTGGATGAAAAGGGTAATTCTATTAGGCTTTCCGATGGAATAATCAGGGCTAAGTATCGTAATTCTTATCAGGAAGAAAACCTGCTGGAACCCCATAGTATCGCCAAGTATCGCATCAGGATGACCAGAATCGCCAATATGTTTAAAAAGGGTCATCGGATCAGGGTGGAGATTACTTCCAGTGCTGACAAACAAAGTTTCCCTAATGCTAATACGGGAAATGATCCCTGGGAGGATGTAGAAGTTATTATAGCAATTCAAAAAGTACATCACGGCGGAAAATATCAGAGCTTCATCGAGCTGCCCATCATAGCTGGTGAACTAGCTATAAAGTAAAAGAATAAGATATATGGTTATACTCAAGAAGGGAGTAATCTCATGGAATATACAGAAATAGTTTCTCTGCTAAAGAGGGAGATGAAGCCCGCCTTAGGAGTAACTGAGCCTGCAGCTATTGCCTTAGCCAGTGCCAAGGCCTATAGTTTAGTGGGTGGGGATTTAAAAAGAATAAAGCTGGAATTAGATGCCGGTATCTATAAAAATGCTTTTTCCTGTGCCATTCCGGGAACGGATGAGGCAGGGAATGAAATGTCTGCCTTGTTAGGAGTACTGGCAGGAGATCCTGAAGCGGACTTGGAGGTCTTGAAGAATATTAAGGAAGCAGATGCCACAAAAGCCCAGGAATTACGGGATAAAAATATGGTGGATATCGAAGTGAAAAAGGGCCTTACCCATATTTACGTGGATGTCACAGTAGAAACAGATCAGGGAAGCGCCCGGGCTGTTATTGAAAATGAGCATGCCAATGTTGTCTTACTGCAGCTAAATGGTAAGACCGTCTTTGAAAAAGCGGAAGAAGTGAAAAAAGAAGTTGTAAAAGCAGATGAACATGAGGATGCTTTTGATATCAAGAAATATAGCATAAAAGATTTTGTAGAGTTTGTTGATACAGTGCCCTTTGCAGATATTAGATTTACCTTAGAAGCTATAAAAACTAATAAGGAACTAGCTGAGCTAGGGAAAAAGGGAGCGGGCATGAGTGTAGCTCGGACCCTGGAAGAATTGAAGAAAGAAAATTTATTATCCGATGATATCATGCTATATGCTCAACAATTAACGGGCTATGCTGTAGATGCAAGACTAGGAGGTCTGCCTAAGCCGGCTATGAGTATTTGTGGCAGCGGTTCCCATGGTATCATAGCCACTATGCCTTTGGCGGCCTTTGCCGAACGAAAAGGAATCGGTGAGGAAAGGTTGGCTAGGGCTATTGCCTTGAGTTATTTATTAACCTTATATATAAAGACATATTCCGGCAGGTTATCAGCATTTTGCGGTTGTGCCATCGCTTCGGGTACCAGTGCCGGTGCGGCCTTAGTTTATTTGCTGGGAGGCACTGTGGAGCAAGTGGGTTATGCCATTAAGAACATGGCCGCCAATATAACGGGGATGATATGTGACGGAGGAAATTATGGCTGTTCTTTGAAGGCTGTTACGGCAGCTGGAGCAGCGGTAATGGCAGCCCTGTTGGCCCTGAAGAATATAGCTATTCCCAGTAATAGCGGTATAGTAGGGGATACCCCCGAAAGAACCATACAAAATATGGGCAGGGTAGCAGACCCCGGCATGTTAGAGACGGACAATGTTATTTTGGACGTTATGATTGATGGAAATAAAGCATAAAGAACATCTTATAATTAAGTAGAGATAAAAAAGGAAGGTTCTCAATTAAAAAGAGGATCTTCCTTTTTTGTATCAAGGTGTTATTAGATAATTTAACATTGTTTAACTGATAGGATAGGAAATTCACTGTTGGGATTGCACTGCATTTGCCTTTTTTAGGATGTCGATTACAGCTTCATGGGTAAGCTCTGAGAAATCTTTGTAATATTGCCCTACAGCCCTGAAGTCCGCAGGAGCTTCCAGATAAATAAGGATATCTACCAGGGCAGCGAAGCTGTCAACCAAATCAGAAGGCAAAACAGGAACGGCTAAGATTAGGGGATTATCTGTTTGCTTTTTTAGAGAATTGATAGCAGCCCGTACAGTATAACCGGTGGCAATGCCGTCATCTACCAAAATAACAGAATGGTGTTTTAAGTCGGGGAGCTGTCCCCAGGGACCGTAAAGTTCTAAGCGTTTCTTAATCTCTAGCTGTTCCCGAGTAATTATAGGCTTAAGATCCTTAGAGGTAAGACCTAATAAATTAAGGGTAAATTCATCATAGCTAATTGTTCCATCGGGAGCCAGAGCTCCTACTGCGTATTCCCGATTGAAAGGTGCTCCGATTTTTCTGGGTAAAGTTACATAGAGAGGAGCTTGTAAGCTTTGAGCAATGGGTTCAGCCACCTCCACACCTCCCCGAGGGATTCCAATGAGGAGGGGATTATCAATATTTAACTCCTCTATTTTTGCTGAAAGGAGCATTCCGGCATGTTTCTTATTGTTAAACATGATACAGTTATCCTCCTAGCATTTTTACTGTTGCTATTATTCTACCTTATGAAGTAAAGATATATTATTATCCCTAAATAAATTAGTTCACAATATAGTCTTTAAGCAGAAAAATGGGCAAGGAAACTTGAAGGAGATACTCTGATCCCAAAAGAATGTTTCAAATAATTGTAAAGAAATTTTTAAATGTGACAGACTGTTGTCATGTTATATTTGCTAGAATGAGAGCAAACATAAGGGAGGTTAGGTAATGGATAAAATAGTAAAGTATTTAAAGGGGAATGTACTGGGAAAGGCATTGATAACAGACGAACTGATTTATCAATTGGAAAATGGAAAGTTGGAAGGAGTATATTCTGATCAGATCACATTTTCCAATTTATATGTAGCTGAAGCGGGAATGCATTTTGATATGTTTGTGAATGCACAAGAAAAAGTTTATGAGTTAAATGAAAACCATGAACGTACAGCTTTAATTCGTGATTATAACGGAGGAAGTGTTTTTCGTTATGAATTAGCAAAACGTAAAAGTTCAGGACAAGTTACAGGGATCATGCGCTTAATTTCAACCATAGTGAAAAATCAAACAGCGGAAGCAATAGTTTGCGGTGTTTATGATATAAAGGTAGAAAACAATGAACTATCCTGGAAGGAGCAACAATTACTATATAGAGATCAAGCCAGCAATGATGGAAAACATCGCCCTGTAGCTTTTGATTCCCAAAGTCGCTTTTATTTTGAAGGAAATAAGTTGAGATATGAATATAACGGAACTTGCTATGATGTAGATCCAATTAGTTTTGCCAAAACTCCTTCCAAAGACATATTCCCTAAATTTTTGGCGCAGGAGAAATAATATTTGAAACATAAAAAGGGTCTTTTATTAATTTTACATAGATAAAGAGAGGGCTGCTAACTACTTTAAAAATAGTTAGCAGCTCTTTTCCTTTTTTGTATTTACCATATCGCAACAGCTATTCATGTCAACTATAGGTAAGAATATGTATACAAATTTCACAAATGTAAAATAGGTGTCAATTTTGTAAAGTGTTTAAATAAAAATTTTTATCAAATTGTCTATAAACGTCGATAAATAGTAGAAAAGGTAGTTAATTAGGGTAATGTCTAAAATGTAATGGCATAAATCTTGCGATAGATATTACTGTGTGAACAAAAAAACTAGGGATAAGGAGGTGAAAAAATGGGTAGAAGGATAAAAATTGTTTGCTGTTGTGGGGCCGGAATATGTACCTCAAACTATTTAAGAGAAGAAATAGAAGAGAGATTGAAAGAAGAAGGTTTTAAAAATGTAGAAATAGTTATTTCTAAGATTACTGATTTAGAGGAAGCCATAGTCGGTGCCGATTTATTGGCTACAACAGTAGAATTGCAAAAGAATTATGGTTTACCACAGGTAAGAGCCTTAGGGATTATGTTAGATGATAAGGCAGCTAAGGAAGCGTTGGATCAGGTTGTTGCAGAAGTTAAAAAACTTGAAGACTAGAACTACCCAGGGTCAATTCTAAAGGTCATTTGTTTAGTCCAGCCCATAAAAGAATATATCAATTAGGGAAAATGCTTTTAACTATAAGGTTAATATAGCAGAGGAGGTAAATATATGGGTATTATTGATGTTATCACTGGGGGACTGTCTGTTTTTTTTGGATTTGATTCTACTGTAACAGTTATTGGTTTGATATTAGTTGTGTGTTTGTTAGTGAGAGTAGAATTAAAGAAAGCCATCTTAAGTGCGCTCAAAGTATCTATTGGGTTAACAGGCTTATTTCTTGTGGTAGATTTGATCCAAGCCGCTATGACTCAACCTATTGGAAATATTGTTTCATTGTATGGGTTAAACAAAGGAATAATTGACATCGGTTGGGGCTGTTTAGGTTATGCCTTTGGTAATCCATATGGATATTTTGGGGTGTTCCTGTTTCTTATCTTAAACGTTATTTTAGTATCCATAAGGTTTACGCAAACACTGTATGTTGATGTATTTAATACATGGAGAGCCATGTTGTTGGGAGGATTAGTGGGTATTGCCTCCGGAAGCTTTTGGATCGCAACCATAGCTATTATTGTTTTCCTCATTATAGATGTAAAAGCTGCTGATATAGCTGCACCATATATTGAGAAAATAAACAATTTTCCTCCGGGAGGGTCATGGCCCCATGGTACCCACTTCTCTTTTCAGGCGGTTTTAGCAATACCCATAGTGCGAGTTTTAAGAAAAATACCGGGAATTAAAGATGTAAATATTCAAGCCTCATCAATTCAAGAAAGATTCGGAATTTTTGGTGAAACCACGGTGATGGGGGCAATATTAGGAATTGCCATTGGCTTATTTAGTAAAATTGGGATAATGCCTTCTTTATTACTTGGTGTTAAGATGGCTGCAGCTTTCTTACTTTTACCTAAAATGGCTGCCATCCTTGTAGAAGGCTGGTTCCCGGTTATAAAGGCGGCTAGAAAAATTTTAGTTGGTAAATTAAAAAGAGATGATGTACGAATTGCTTTGGACTGTTCTACAGTCATAGGTCATTCTGCAGTTATTCCCACTACACTTATTATGTATCCCATAGCACTTTTGCTTTCTTTCTGCTTACCCGGAAATGAGATGATTGCCTCTGTAAGCTTAATCATAGTATTGTGGGAAAGTGCTGCAGTTAATGCCATAACGGAAGGTAATATATTCCATAATATAATAACTTTAACTGTAATTATGTGCCTGTTCTGTTGGGGTGCAACCTTAATGGCCGGACCTATGACTCAACTGGCGGCTACTATGGGTTATGATCCTGCCAAGGGCTTAATCTCAGCCTGGGATGCCACCGGTACGCCGGGTGTAGTGCTAGTCTACAAGTTATTTAGTACGATTTTTGGATTCTAGTGTGCTAAATAACTTTAAAATCCAGGTGAAAGAGGGAAAGATATGAGTGCTGATTTTGGCGGTATATTTCATGATGTAATAATGTTACACAATGTGCAAAGTAGAGATGAAGCAATAACTAGTACTGCACAATATCTGGTGAATAGGGGTTACGTAAAAGAAAGTTATACGAAGGCCACTTTGGAGAGGGAAAAAAATTACCCTACAGGTTTACCTGTTAAACCCATTGGTGTGGCAGTACCACATTCAGATGCGGAAAATGTAGTTAAACCTGCAGTTGTTCTTGCCATATTAGATAATAAAGTGGAATTTAATTTAATGGGCAATAGTAAGGATAAAGTTGAAGTTGGTCTGATATTTCTCTTAGCATTAAAAGGGGAAAATAATCAAATTAATTATTTAAGAAATATTATGGAGTTTTGTAAAAAGGAAACAAATGTTTTGGACATGTATAACAAAACTACTAAAGAAGAGGCAATAAAACTCTTTATAAAAGAGATTTTACAGAATTAAGGTTAATAATTTAAAAAACTGTAGTGGGGACTGGATGCTCAAATGACCTTTTAGAGTGCAAAAACTAATTATTTAGGAAAGTGTGGATGTAGTATCAGTTTATAGTCAAGTTATCCTATTGGTTTGATACGTGTTTGTTTAGTCCGTTTTTTAGATACTAGTATTTAT
>JAHDSB010000017.1 GCA_018433015.1 Clostridia bacterium
CTGCCCGCCCGGGCGGACATTTTCATCAATTACTAACACCCGGGCTCCTAGCTGCTTCAAGAGCTGCAGATAAACCAGCCGGCCCTCCTCCGATAACAATGAGTTCATAAGCATTGACCTTACTTTTCATCTACAGCACCTTCTTACCACTGACCCAAACCCTTCTGAGTCTCAATAATCATTCCTTCTTTGACAAGTGTAGCACAAGTCCGTACATTAGTTTCCCCGTTAATTTTCCACGCGGTCCACTTTGTCACTCCTCTTCGATGCTAGGAAGATTCTTTAAATCCTGTGTTAACTTTTCTCTTACTGTTTCATCGGCTTCGACCAAAGGTAAACGTAAGGAACCTACATCAAAGCCTGTTAATTTCAAAGCTGCCTTCACGGGAATAGGATTACTGGTCATAAAAAGGCTCTTATAAATGGCTATTAGTCCTAAATGTATTCTTTGGGCCTCTTTCACCCTACCCGTTAAGTAATAATCTATCATTGCTTTCATTTGCTTGCCGGCTACATGAGCGGCAACACTGACAACTCCATAGCCTCCTATGGCCAAAACAGGAAGGGTTAGCAAATCTTCCCCTGTATACACCCTGAAGCCAGCCGGGGCCTCTTTTACAATTCTTGATATTTTATCAAATTCCCCTGTGGCTTCTTTTAGACAAGAAATATTAGGGATTTCTGCTATTTGCAATAAAGTATCAGCATCCATATTCAAACCGGTTCTGCCTGGAACATTGTAAACCATCACGGGAAGCTGGGCAGCCTCGGCTATAGCCTGATAATGGGCATAAAGCCCTTGTTTATTGGGTTTATTATAGTAAGGCACTACAGCCATTACACCATCTATTCCTGTTTTTCTTACTTTCTCTGCTAAAACAGCAGATTTTTTTGTATTATTTGAACCCACATTAGCAATTACAGGTATTTGAACAGCTGATTTTACTGTGGCAAATAGCGCCAGTCTTTCTTCGTCTGTTAAAGTTGGACTCTCTCCGGTAGTTCCTGCCAAAACTAAAGCTGACGAACCTTCTTTTTCTAACTTTTTAGCCAAATTCGCTGCTTTTTCCAGATCAAGCCTGCCTTCATTGTCAAAAGGAGTCACCATAGCCGTAATTAAATGTCCCCAATCATTCATTAAGAATCCTCCTTAAAATCTATTTCCGCAATAACACAACTAAAACGGGGTGTACCGGTTGACGATAAATACTGGGTATGTTGGGCGTTACCTCTTTACACCAGCATACATAAATTTTTCCTCTTTTCCCATACTAGTTTACTTCACCACCTGCAATTTAAACACAAATATTTTATTACTCATCACAAGGTGAGTAGCTTTATTTTAATTATATCTTTTAGATTTTACAAGTCAATGAAAGCCGCTGCAATATTTGCAAAATTTTAATTTTTATAATTTTTCTCTATCAATATACCCTAACTTACTTAAAAAACAAGGGTTTTTAATATTACCTTAAGCCAACTGCGATAAGTATTGTCCCCTATTTACTGAGATAATATTTTTTTACTATAATTATTATATTATAACTATTATTAAATTGCTAAAATAATAATTTTTATATAAATTGTAAATATTTTTATTCTAAATTCTGAAAATATATGTTATTTTATCTATAGGCGGCTTCTCATTAGATGATGAGCAGCTGCATATCTGCTGGAGGTGTAAGAAGGAAGCAAGAATACGATGTTGGATCAATCCTATAGATTCTCAAGTTAACCCCAAGGAGGTGATCTGGAGAGTTTCTTGGTTTTTCAGTTAATTTAAATAAATGGAAGGAGGTCCTTTAATGTCCGTAGGTTCAGTTTTTTGGATCATCACCCTAATAATGTGTGGTATCTTCCTCTGGATTTCTTGGAGAGTAAAAGACCAAGCTACTGCTTCTTTTTCTAACTATGCTATAGGCGGCGGTTCATTCCCTATTTATTTGATTTTATGTACCCAGTTTGCTACCATTATGGGTGTTGGTAACTTTGTTGGCCACGCTGGCAAAGGTTATTCTTTAGGATTAGCTTGGATTCCCTTTATTTTAGGAGAACAAGGCTCAAAAATACTATTTGCTCTGCTTTTTGCCGGAATAGCCGGAAAATTTACATATAATACTGTAGCTGAAATGGCAGATGACTTATTTGTACGTGATAAAATAACACGGGCCTTGGCAGGAATTCTTGCCAGCTGTATCATGATTGCCTGGGTAGGTGGGCAAGGTAAAGCATTTGGTAATATCTTTAACGTTGCTACAGGTGCTAGCCCAACTTTAGTTATTATCTTCTTCTCCTGCGTCTTTATCTTATATACAACCTTGGGCGGTATTTATTCTGTTGTTTGGACAGATCTATTCCAAGGCGTTCTCGTCCTGATCTTCGGTACTACTTTTTATATTATGGCATTTCAACCCGTTAACTGGAGTATGGCAGAGTTGGGGGCAAAGTTAGCCGTTATCGGTCAGGCTGACCTTTTTAGTTGGGAAAAAGTTGATGCTTTAGGAGCACTAAATAAGTTTATCACCGGTACGGTAGGCGTGCTTTCTGCTCAAATATACTGGCAACGCTGTTTTTCTGCTAAGAATGGAAAAACGGCCCGCAATGGTTTATTATTCAGCGGTATTCTTGCCGTCATCATGGTTGTTCTCACTGCTTTAGTAGGCTTAGTCATCTTAACTATGAAACAAGGTTTAAATCCCGACGACGCTATGCCCTGGATGATGTTAAATTACATGCCTATCTGGCTTTCTGCTATGGTATTTTCTCTAATTCTTGCTGCCGGAATGTCTTCTGCTGATTCTAACTTAAACTCAGCAGCCATACTAATAACTAATGATTTAATCAGACCGTTTCGCCCCGATTTAACAGATAAGGATTTAGTTAAAGCAGCTACTTGGTTAACAGTAATTATTGGTATATTCTCCTGTGTTGCGGCCCTTAAAGCTGCTTCCATTCTAAGTTTATTTTCCAGAGCATATGCTATGGCCGGCGGTGGTCTCGTTCCCTTATTACTAGTTGGTTTCTTGTGGAAAGAGAATAAAAATGAGGCTTTTAAAATGGGAGTTAAAAATAGTAAGATAACTCCTTGGGGAGCTAGAGTTGGTTTAGTGGCCGGTGCAGTAATGACACAATTGTCTGTTTTAGGTCCTAATCGCGTAATAATTGCTCTTATCACCGCAGTTTTACTTATTATAATTATATCTTCTTTTACCCGTGGTGCTTCTTCCTCTACACCTCAGGTTATTAATAAGTAATTATTAATGTTTCCCCTAAAAGCATTTGTTCGGAGGTCTACATGTTAAAAGAATTAGATAAAAAAGAATTACTCATTCTGGAAATGATTAATGAAGCGTCGCAACCCATAGGTTCCTGGAATATTGCTAATAGATTGGCTGAAGATCAAATTGAAACAAGTTCTGCTACAATTGGACGCATCCTTAATAAATTGGAAAATATGGGTTATCTGAAAAAAGAAAAGTTTCGTGGCAGAGTTATAACTGATGAAGGACAACATGCCATTCTGTTAAACAAACAACTTAAAAATATGACTAATCATCAAAATAAGCTTCTTAAATATATTGATCCCAGAATACTGGAAGATTTCCTAGTTGTCTTGGAAGCACGCCGAACAGTGGAAAGGGGTACAGCTCGTCTTGCGGCATTACGAGCTACTAAAGAAGAAATTACTCATATGGATAGAATATTAACAATCCAGGAGGTAAAGCATAAAGAACAACAATGGATAACAGACGATGACCTGGATTTCCACAAAACTATTGCTAAAGCTTCGGGTAACGGTATCTTAGAAGTGATGTATAATCAATTATCAATCTTTGGGCAGCAATCAAGGGCCTTTGAACTTTTGCGTAAAACTATTAATGCTGAATACATGGTGTCTCATCGTCGCATCTATGACGCCATCTGCATGAAAGACCCTGAAGAAGCTGAAAAAGCTATGCTAGCCCACATAGATAGTCTGATGGCTGATGTTGATAAATACTGGGAAAAATATTTTAAAAAATAAAAGATAAAATCTTATATAATAAGATAACCCGAGGCTTTTGTCTCGGGTTTGCTAATTCTTCTAAATTTAATGAATAGATAATCTATGGACAGTTAGGTTTACCTTCTGTTTCTTTTTTTATACAATAGTTGTATTATAAGCTGTAATGACTAAAAACTGGCCAAGGAGGCCCGCTTAATGAAGATAAAATTATTTAAAAATCTAGCAGTCCTTTGTCTCACTGTTTCACTGCTTTTACAAAATGTTGTACTCCTCACCCCCGCTTATGCTGCAAAAGATAGACCTCAGGAAAATCTCATTCCTCAACCCCAACCCACTAAAGCAACTAGCATCCAGTTGATAAAAAAATCTATGAAAATAAATTGGTTGGAAGACAAAGCGGAGATAACGGTACTATATGAACTATTTAATCCCCATAAGTATAACAAACTTCTTCCCATGCAGATTTCCCTGCCTTTAGATGAAGAAAAAAAAGAAACAGACAAGGAAAACACGGAAAATAGTGATTTTGCAAAGCCTGATCCACCTTTAACTATATTTGTCCAAGATGAAGAAATACCAACAAATTATAGTAGCAGACAAACAAAATATTCCTGGAATATAACCTTTAAACCGGAAGAAAAGAAAGAAGTTACCATTCATTA
Source organism: Clostridia bacterium (assembly GCA_018433015.1). GTDB lineage: Bacteria > Bacillota > Peptococcia > DRI-13 > SV3-B141 > SV3-B141. The sequence goes on from JAHDSB010000017.1 coordinate 4,669, forward strand.
TAGTATTAAGCTCAAAGGCAACAAGGAACTTCCTCTTACAATTAACGTCAATAATCAAGGACCTACTAAGTGGAATGAAGAACTAGGACAATCCTCGCTAACCCTCTACTTTAAAGAAATTCATCCAGGTCTCATCGTGGATATAATGCCTAAAACTTATGAGCTCAAAAATAATTCCCTCATCTGGCATTGGAATAGTGTGAGCAGTATCGACAATATTTCTGTAAAAGCTAATCTGTACCAGGAACAAGAGATGTGGCAAAGTCTTTTACCCGAACAAGCAAAACATTCCTTGCTGGAATTAGATGAAACCAACAACTACTCAGCTTGTGCAGATTTATTAAAAAAATACGCTCAAGATGTTTCTAAAGAGGAAAAATATGTACTGATGCTGGGGCAAGCCTACTATTTTAAAAAAACCGGGGAGCTAGACGAAGCCAAAGATTTATGGGAGTATCTCTACAAAAAAGATGTATTATTTCCCCGTGTTTATTGGGAGTTAGGAAATTATTATTTCAATAAACCCAGTAAAATTGAATCCTATTATGAGCACGTAAAAGAATTACAAGTACATCCTCTGCTGCAAAAATGGTTGGCTCAGCAAATACCTAATGAAAACGCTGAAGAATCTCCACCGGAAATAAGGGAGACCTCTACCCTGGTAAATAAAACCCTAGATGGGTTAGTTTTAAAAAGTAATATAGCTGATAAAGATGGTAATATAAAAAAAATAACCTTTAAGTATTGCTGGGAAGACGAACCTGTAGAAGAATATACTACTTTTGTACAACCCTTCTTCTATGTTTATAAACCTCTACATTTTATTCCTACTTTTAAACCATATCAGCGTCTCTTTTATGAAATAATTGTGGAAGATTTTAGTGGCAACACCACCACAACAGGTCAAAAAGAAGTCTTTTATCTAAATAAAGATATTCCTAGTGAAACCTTTATCCTTAAAGGAGCCAATCTTGTTCTGGGAGACTTTACTTCTAAAGAGCAAGAAAAAGTTTATAAATGGTTTAAAAGTTATTTAAAAATGGCTAAAGACGCTAAATTTATCCCAGTAGAAGGGCGTAACCCTTATTTTATCTGTCTGGGTCAAGACCATAAGTTTATCAAGGAATATAAAGGTCCCTATTTTATTAAATACACTCCTGCTCCTTTTTCTCCCCAAGCAATGAAACTCCAGGTACATCGCTACTTCCTTTCCTATTGGTTTGGTGGGGGTTGGGAACAACTTAATGTTGAAGATCTGGAACCCCTAGGTGATGCTCTTCTTTTAGGCAAAGGATCTGTAGTTCTCACCCTGAAATATCTAAAGGATGAAAATCCCCATAAGTTCCTCGAGCTGCTATCTACTATAGGACAAGGCAATACGTGGGAACAAGCCTTAAGCAAAACTTTTTTCCTTACCCCTAAAGAAGCTCGCTTAAAAGGTATTTGGCATGCCTATGGAAATAATGTTTTAGCTGTATTTATTATTGTCTTTTGTGCCTGGTTAGGAAAAACCGGATATTTGATAAAATTCTTGAATTTTGTGCGCTCCAAATCTACTGTTTAATAGTTTTTGAAACGCTCTAAAGCTGCCTTTAATACTAAGATCCAAATGGTAGTATAAAGCAAAGAACACACAAAGACAGCAGGAATTATTAAGAACTGTTGAACTCCACTGAGCCAAGGTAATACAGGTATTCCTAAAATTTCTCCTGCCAATAATACTCCTAAGGCCATTACCAGAGTTGCACTACAAAGCACTCTACCAAAAGAATAGTTTTCTTTTAATAAAATACCTAAACACAATCCAAGAAACCCTGAACTACAAAGAAAAATAATAGCTTGGGGGACGTTCCAGCATAATATGATAATTCCGCTGCTGATATAAGTTAATAAACCTACGACCCTCTGCCTGTAGCTGGCCAATGCTACGGGCAGAGTACTTAATGCACTTAGGGAAGTTCCTATCACGGGTAGATATAAAGGCATAATCTGTAATACTACAGCAATAGCAGCTAATAGTGCTCCTAAGGTAATATTCTGGGATTTTCTCCAATCATCGTCAGGCATGTTTTTCACCTTTCCTCTTTTTAATATTTATATGCACTAAAGGAAAAAATGTGATCTTTTGCTGTAAAAAATTACAGCTAAAAATCTTAGTATTTCGGCAGGATTCCCGCCATTCTTGTCGAACAAGAAATAAAAGAATAAGGAGGAAGAGAGGAAAGAAGATGGTTAAATGGAACAAGTTATATAAAGGTATAGCTGTTACTATAACTTTAGGACTGACTATGAGCTTATTTTCTGTAGCTAAAGCTTCTGAATATGATCTCGAGAAACAGTTAGAACTTTTAGATAAAGAAATTCAGCAAAAAGAGTCGATTTTGACGCAAAAGAAAAAACAAGAAAACAGCGCTCTGCTGGAATTGCGTAAAATAAATAAAACCCTTGATAATACATCCTCAAAACTTAAATATACGGAACAAAAACTTTCAAATACTGAAAAAGATCTGAAAATCTTACAACAAGAAATAAAAGAATCTGAAGAAAATTTAGATGGTTCACGCGATGTTTTATCAGGACGCTTGAGATCTATTTACGAACAAGGTGATGTTCATATTTTGGAAGTTTTACTTGACTCTTCTAGCATTACCGATTTTTTAACACGCTGGGATTTATTAAAGAAACTTGCTGAAAACGATATGTCTATAATCGACAGCTATAACAAAGAATTACAAACTTTTCAGGATAAACAAAATCTCGCCCTAACTAAGAAGAACACCTTGCTGAAACTTAAGCAAGACCAAGATAATGCCAAGCGTGAATTAGCAGTAGCTAGCTCACGACAAAAAGAACTATACAAAAATATTCAATCTGAAAGATCTGTGGTAGAACAAGCTCTGGATGATTTAGAAGAACAATCTCGCTTGGTAGCTCAAGAGATTCGTCGCCTAACAGGCGGTGACAATTCTGCATATCTAGGAAGCGGCAAGTTCGCCTGGCCCACACCGGGTAATACACGCATTACATCTTCGTACGGTTGGCGGATACATCCTATTTTAAAAACACGCCGTATCCATACAGGTGTGGATATAGCAGCCCCCCACGGATCAAATATAGTAGCTGCGGAAACTGGAAAAGTAATTTTTACGGGCTGGAAAAGTGCTTACGGTAATGTGGTCATGGTAAGCCACGGTGGTGATATAGTAACTTTTTATGCCCATTCTTCTAAAATACTTGTTAAAACAGGACAAACTGTTACAAAGGGACAACCCATCGCTCTAATCGGTACTACCGGATGGAGTACCGGTCCCCATCTCCATTTTGAGGTAAGAAAGAACGGAGAACATACTAATCCCATACCTTATCTTAAATAATCCTAAAATAGCTTAAGAACTAAATAAGCATTATAAAGACCTTGTCATAGACAAGGTCTTTTACAATTTTATCCATATTTTACTTGTATCTCCTCAATAAAGAGAGTATAATTATCATGTAATTGCAAATGCAAATCATTTGCATTACTTGATAACCATCTTAAAGGAGGACTATCTGATAGATGCTCAATAAATATCACGTACTTATAAAAAAAGTAGGTTATTTTCTTCTTCTCTTCTTTATCTCTCTTTCCCTTACAAGTTGTGGCAAAACAGCTAGTACTGCTGATACCCAAGATTCCGACAAACTGACTATTGCCGTTTCCATCGTTCCCCAAGCAACCTTTGTTAAAGCAGTTGCCGGTGATTTAGTAGCTACAACAGTAATGATTCCTCCCGGAAACAGCCCCGCTAATTACGCCCCTTCCCCTCAAGAATTGATTAAACTCAGCCAAGCTTCTTTATATTTTTCTATCGGGGTACCTACGGAACAAGCTAACATACTGCCCAAACTTCCGGATATCAATAATAACATCAAAGTAATCGATTTAGCAGAAAAAACAGCAGAAGTATATCCGGAACGAGAATTTTCTCCAGGCGAAAGAGACCCTCACATCTGGCTCTCACCTAAACGAGCTAAAATTATGGTTGATACAATTGCCCAATCTCTAAGTGAAATCGACCCCTCTAATCAGAATACTTATGAAGCTAATGCAACAAATTATAAGAAACGCTTGGATGAATTAGATAAAAAAATTAAACTTGCTCTAACAAACTTACCCCAAAAGAGCTTTCTGGTATATCATCCCTCTTTTGGATATTTTGCCGATGATTATGGCTTAACAATGGTGGCTCTTGAAGCTGAAGGTAAAGAAGCTACTATAGGGGAAATACAGAAGGTTATAGATTTTGCTAAAAAAGAAAACATCAAGGTAATCTTCTATCAAGCAGAGATTGATAATCGACAATCTCGTACCATAGCTGAAGAAATAGGAGGTAAAACGGAAATGATTGCTCCCCTTGCTCCCAACTATATAGAAAATCTAGAAAAAACAGCACAGGTTTTTTCTCAAGTATTAAACCAAGAATAATTGAGGTAATAAAATGAATGAGTGTATTGAAATCAAAAATCTTAACGTATATTATGATAATATTTGTGCCCTGGAGGATATTAATTTAACTATCTTCCAAGGAGATTTTCTGGGTATAATTGGTCCCAACGGCGGAGGAAAAAGCACTCTGCTAAAAACTATCTTGGGCTTAGTCCCCTCTTATTCGGGCACTGTTAAAGTCTTAGGCAAGCCTCCCCATAAGGCAGATAGTTCAATGGGTTATGTTCCCCAATTTTCCAAAGCCTATAATAAATTTCCTATTAACGTGCAAGAAGTGGTGCTAATGGGACGCCTTTGTCACAAAAATAAAATATTTACAAAGTTCTCCCAGGAAGATCGGAAAATTACCGAGAGCATCATGGAAGATCTACATATCTCCCATTTACAAAAGCGACAAATCAGTCAACTATCAGGGGGCCAATTGCAACGAGTTATGATAGCTAGGGCTCTAGCAATCCGTCCTAGACTTCTCCTCTTAGATGAACCTACAGCAAGCTTAGATACGGAATCTAAGGATCGGATATATTCCCTCTTGCATGAACTAAATAAAAGTATGACTATTATTTTAGTAACCCATGACTTAACGGCTATATCTTCTTATGTAAAAAACATTGCCTGTTTAAATAAAAAGCTACATTATCATGGGGAGCCGGAGCTAAACAATACAGTGATAAAAAAAGTTTTTGGCTGTCCTGTAGACCTTTTAGCCCATGGCGTACCACATCGAGTGTTAGAAGAACATAAGGAGGTCAAGCATGCTTAAAGACCTTTTTCACTATAGTTTTCTCCAGCATGCCGTAATAAGCGCAATTTTAGCCAGTATCGCCTGCGGCATCATCGGTACCATTATCTTGGAAAAAAAGTTAATTATGATGAGCGGTGGCATAGCTCACACAGCTTTTGGAGGTATTGGACTAGGATATTTTTTAGGCATAGAACCAATGATAGGGGCTTTATTCTTCTCTATTCTCGCCGCCTTAGCAATACCGCAAATACAAGCTAAAACGGGTACAAGTTCCGAAGTTATAATGGGGATGTTTTGGTCCCTGGGCATGGCTTTAGGTATCCTCTTTATCGCCCTGATGCCAGGTTACCCCCCCGACTTACCTTCCTATCTTTTTGGTGATATTTTGACAGTTACTTCCTTTGATATAAGAGTTATGGTTCTTTTAAATCTAATAATACTGGCCATTATAAGCTCCTTATATCAACAATATAAAACTTTGTTGTTTGATGAAGAATTTGCCACAGTAATCGGCTTACCTGTATCTCTTCTAAAAAATCTGCTTTTTGTTTTAATCGCTCTTACTGTAGTAATTCTGATAAGAGTTGTTGGTATAATTCTAATTATAGCTTTATTGACCGTCCCGCCTTCTATAGCTAAAATATTTACAAGTAATTTAAAAAAAATAATGTTGTTATCCTCTTGTTTAGGTATAGTCTTTTGCTTACTAGGGCTATGGTGCTCATATTCCTTACAGATACCTTCAGGTGCTGCCATAATTATTCTCTCGGTAACCAGCTACTTAATGCTATCCCTGTTTTTAAAGATAAAGAAACCTGGAAAAATCAGCATATCAAAAGAAAGTTAGCTTTGATTTCACTTCTTCCTTTGTTACAATAAGAAATGGTGATACTAATGAAACAATTAGAAAAAATGTATAATCTCATCAAGACAAAAGGCCTGAAACTTACACCGGCTCGTAAAATAATGATGGAAGTATTCCTTAATTCAGGGAATAAGTTGCTTAATGCCTCGGAAATTTATGATCAAGTAAGAGAAAAAAATAGTAAAACCAATTTTTCTACTATATACAGAAACTTAGAACTATTGGTAGATCACGGTATTATAGAAAAGCTTCATCTAGGCGTGGAAGCTCAATATATGCTGTTAGATGAAGACAGCTGTCGTCATCACATGATTTGTACTGTCTGTCATAAGATTGAACCCCTTCCTTACTGTCCCCTTAAGGAACTGGAAAACTACATTCGTGATGAACATAATTTTATCCCCACACAACACCGGGTTGAGATTTATGGGTACTGTAAAAAATGTAGTGAACACAAAAAAGATAAATAGAAATTGATTATTTGGCAGGATAATTATCAAGGATGACGAATATATTTATATTGTGAAAAGATCACAAAATAGAGACCATGAAGGTTTCTTATACCTCTAAATCTAGTACCTTTATACTTATTTTAATTCCAATTATTTTAAAATCATATAATAACACTAGACATTAACCCATGAAGGTTTTGGCATGAGGCCATAATTTTCTGGGTTATTTTATTTTTAAGGAGGAAAATTTATGAATTCACGCGCAAAACAAGTAGTAACATCTGGATTACTGGTTGCTATAGGTCTTACACTACCTATCATTTTCCACAGCTTTGCCATGGGGGGTCCAGTTTTTTTACCTATGCATATCCCCGTTTTATTGGGCGGATTTCTCCTCTCCCCTATTTATGCTCTTTTAGTGGGAATGCTTACTCCTCTTTTAAGCAGTGTTCTAACAGGCATGCCTCCCTTTTTCCCCGGTGCTATACAGATGATGTTTGAGCTAGGAGTATACAGTCTTGTTATCTCCCTCATATACCACCGTTACAAATTAGGGATTTATCCCAGTTTACTAACAAGTATGCTATTAGGAAGATTTACGGCAGGCATTGTGAATTATATTTTGCTTACCCACTTCTTAGCTAAAGCTTTCAGTCTTAAAATTTACATTACAGCAGCTTTTGCTACTGCCTTGCCTGGCATTATCATTCAATTAATAGCTATTCCCGCCTTAGTTAAACTCTTAGAACACGCTAATATTTTACAACACAAGAAGGAAAATGCTTTATGAACCTTTCTGCTAACAAGAGTTTTTTCAATAGTAAAGCTCTAGAATGGGATAGTATTACTAACCATAATCCGCAAAAAATAAATTATTTATTAGATAAACTGAATTTGAATAAGCATGATAGTGTTTTGGATGTAGGTACAGGTACGGGAATTATCTTGTCCTTTTTGTTAGAAAGAATAAGCAATCAAGGTAGTATAACAGCTATAGATTTAGCAGAAAAAATGATTGAAAGAGCCCAAAAAAAATACGGGCAAAATCCTATTAATTTTATTACCGGAGATGTAACTTCCCTTAATAAACCCGAGACCTATAATGCAATTATTTGCTATTCGGTATTTCCCCATTTTGCTAATCAGAATCACACAATACATGCCTTACACAACCTTCTGCAGGATAAAGGCAAGTTATTAATCTGTCATTCTGAAGGTCGGGAAACTATCAACTCACGCCATGGTGATATAAAGGAAAATATCATCTCCCACCCCCTCCCCCCTGTTGAAGAGACTAGTAACCTTCTTGGAAAAAATGGTTTCCAAATCCTTGAGAAAGAAGACACTTCCCAAATTTATTACATTCTAGGTCAAAAAATATGAACTCAAAATAAATATTCTTTTCTATTAACAGTAAAAGATGATTTTATATTTCTTCTATAAAATCATCTTTTTATTTTTTTGACGTACTAGCTTTCAAAAATATTTGATTCACTGAGCATACGGTATCTAGAAGAATTTAATAGTAAAATATAAGAGCATGCACCTTTATTTGACCATCATTGACCTTTTGTCAAATGCAGGATTTTGCGGTAAAATAAATTAAAGGTCAAATTTAGTCAAGGCATTTTTCCTTTAATTAAGATACTAAAATTTGTCTATAATATTACATATGATGGGAGGTGAAGTGTCCTACCCTATTAGATCTGCTATTATGGTAGGGACATTTACGATGGATATTAACAAATATACGCAAAAATCAAGACAGGCTATTATTGCTGCCCAAGATTTGGCTACTGAAAATCACCACCAAGAGATTACAAGTAAGCATTTACTATTAGCTTTACTTACTCAAGAAGGCGGATTGGCTCCCCGTTTTTTAGAGCATGCCGGAATTAATATTCCTAACCTAATAAATATGGTCCAAGAGCTAATAAGAAAAATCCCTTCAGTCCATGGTTACGAAAGCTCTTTACGTTTAGGGGCCGCTTTAGCTCGAGTATTTATTCGAGCAGAAAAAGAAGCACGGGATCTAAAAGATCAATATGTTAGTGTAGAACATTTACTTTTGGCCCTGCTGGAAGAGGGAGAAAATGATGTTAAACAACTCTTCCGCAAGTTTAATTTGACCCGGGAAAAGCTGTTAAATTCCCTACGTACTATCCGAGGGAACCAACAAGTTAACAGTGAAAATCCTGAAGAAACATATGAAGCTTTAGAAAAATATGGACGTGATCTCACCTTATTAGCTAAAGAAGGGAAACTTGATCCGGTAATCGGACGGGATGAAGAAATTCGCCGTGTTATTGAAATTCTGTCTCGTCGCACAAAAAATAACCCTGTACTTATTGGAGAACCTGGTGTAGGTAAAACCGCTATTGTGGAAGGTTTAGCCCGCCGTATAATTGCAGGAGATGTACCTGAAGGTCTTAAAAATAAGCAAGTCTTTGCCTTAGATATGGGGGCTCTAATCGCCGGAGCAAAATATCGTGGAGAATTTGAAGAAAGATTAAAAGCAGTGCTGAAAGAGATCCAACAATCAGACGGTCACATTATCCTTTTCATCGACGAACTTCATACTGTGGTAGGAGCCGGTGCTGCAGAAGGTGCTATGGATGCGGGCAACATTTTAAAGCCTATGTTGGCTAGAGGAGAACTTAAAGCCGTAGGTGCTACAACTTTAAATGAATACAGAAAGTATGTAGAGAAGGACGCTGCTTTGGAACGTCGCTTCCAACCTGTGATGGTCAATCCCCCTTCTGTAGAAGACACCATATCTATTCTGCGTGGTCTTAAAGAACGCTATGAAGTTCACCACGGTGTACGTATTCAGGACCGTGCTCTGATAGCTGCGGCTACCCTTTCCGATCGTTATATTTCTGATCGTTTTCTACCTGACAAAGCTATTGATTTAATCGATGAAGCTGCCGCTCGTTTAAGAACGGAAATAGACAGCATGCCCACGGCGCTGGATGAAATTACTCGTAAAATTATGCAGTTAGAAATTGAAGAAGCTGCTTTGAAAAAAGAAACGGATCCCGCTTCAGAAAAACGCTTAAAGAATATTCAGGAACAACTTGCTAACTTAAAGTCAGAAGCGGATGTAATGAAAGCCCAATGGCAGGTAGAAAAACAAGGTATTTCTCGCATACGCCAGCTGAAAAAAGAAATAGAAGAAACTAAATTGGCAATAGAAAAAGCAGAACGTGAGTATGACCTGAATAAGATGGCGGAACTCAAATACGGAAAAATGAACGAACTACAGCAAAAATTGAAAAGTGAAGAGGAAAACATTACAGAAAAAGGGAAACATGAAATGCTACTGAAGGAGGAAGTTGAAGAAGAAGATATTGCTCAAGTAGTAAGCCGCTGGACCAGTATCCCTCTGAATAAACTCATGGAAGGGGAAAAACAAAAGCTGATAGCCCTTGATAAGATCTTACATCAGCGCGTAATTGGTCAAGATCAAGCCGTCCAGGCTGTAACAGATGCCGTTCTGCGAGCTAGAGCAGGGATCAAAGATCCTAACCGCCCCATAGGCAGCTTTATCTTCCTAGGCCCTACCGGCGTTGGAAAAACAGAATTAGCCAAGGCCCTAGCCTTCACTCTTTTTGATGATGAACGCAACATGATTCGTATTGACATGTCGGAGTATATGGAAAAACATACTGTAGCCCGGCTAATTGGCGCACCTCCCGGCTATGTAGGATATGATGAAGGAGGTTACCTCACAGAAGCTGTACGCAGACATCCCTATTCCGTACTACTCTTCGATGAAATAGAAAAAGCCCATCAGGATATCTTCAACATTATGCTACAAATCCTAGACGATGGAAGACTAACTGACGGTCAAGGAAGAACTGTTAATTTTAAAAATACAGTAATTATCATGACCTCCAATATAGGTAGTCAGGAAATTTTAGATTTTCAACACCGCCCAGATAAAGATTATGAGACCATGAAAAATACTGTTATGCAAATCATGCAACAATATTTCCGTCCTGAATTCTTAAACAGAGTTGATGAAACCGTTGTGTTCCATGCTTTAGAGCCTGAACACATGCAAGAAATCAGTAAGATCATGTTGGAACATTTAAATATACGACTTCAACAGACCAGCAACATTACTTTAAGTTATTCACAAGCTGCTTTAGATTATCTGGGCAATAAAGGATATGACCCCAGCTTTGGGGCCAGACCTTTAAAGCGACTAATACAACATGAAATAGAGACACCTCTAAGCCGTTTAATAATTAAGGGGGAAGTAGCGCCTCCCGCTACGGTAAATATTGATTTAAAAGACGGCAAACTCCACTTTTCCACACAAAAAGGCACAGTATAAAAACTGTGCCTTTCCTTTACTCTGTTATCATTTCCTTTAATATCTCATCTATTAAAATTCTCGTTTATTATAGAACCTTACAGATAGAAAATATGAAATAAGCATTATTATAAACACTGAGCCCATTAACATACTAATTATTTCCCAGGAAGACAATTTGAACAAGAATGAACATATTTGAGATAAAATTTCTTGAAGCTCTGTATCACTAGCCAGGCTAACTACAAGGTTAGGTATTAGCAAAGTACCAAACAATAATATAAAATTAAGGAGTTTTGATTTAAGATAACCATATTTAAAATATACAGGGAAGTAGATAGAAATAAAAAGTATTAAGCTAGTTACTATTCCTACAATTTCATATGTGCCTAAATAATTTGCTGAAATACTAAATCCAATACTATTTAATATTACTCCAATTATTGCAACAACGACAAGAGCATAAAACATAAACACAAATGCAGTGAGATATCGAGCCTTAACAATCGTAGATCTTTTGAGGGGCAAGCTGTTAATAAAAATATCACTAGTATTCTTAAATTCTTGGGCACAAGTTCCCATAATTAAGGTATATGAAATAACCATTGCTAACAAAATTTGTGACCCTGTGTCCAGGGTTCCAAAGTAATTAAAAATAATTATAGGTATAATACAAAATATTCCCATTAACATAAGACTTTTTTTCTGAAGTAGTATATCTTTTAATACTAAGTTAAGCATTCTTATACCTCCCGATCGTAAATAACATGATCTCCTCTAAGCTAGGTCGTTCCAATACTAATGTATCTTGCCATTTTTTTCTGATGTTTTCCCCATCATGAGCCAGACCTTCAAATCCATATTTAGTCTCTTTTATTCCCACCAAAGCTTGCTTAAGCTCCTCATTTAAGGAATCTTTAGTTCCTTTGACCAGGATATAATTCTCCTGAAGTTCTTCTTTAGATAAACTAAATACAATCTTTCCCTGATTAATACAGGTTATATAATCAGCTATCTTCTCTAGGTCAGAAGTTATATGGGTAGAAAAAAGAATACTTCCTTCTTCCGCAGATATATATTCTCGTAATATATCAAGAAGTTCACTGCGGAAAACCGGATCGAGACCCGAGGTAGGCTCATCCATAATCAAGAGCTGAGGATGATGAGATAGAGCTAAGGCCAGAGAAAACTTTAATTTCATACCTTTCGATAACTCTTTAATTTTCTTTTTACCGGGCAGCTCAAATTGCTCCATATAATGATTAAATAATGAATCATCCCACTTAGAATAAAAAGGTGCCACGAATTTTTTAGTTTCCAGCAAGGTTAACTCTTCATAGAAATAATTTTCATCGTAAACAAAACCTATTTTTTCTTTTACATTTAAGTTATCTGTAATATTGTCCTTGCCTAAAATCTCAATTTTTCCCCTATCTTTTTTTAAAAGGTTCATAATTAATTTTATAGTTGTTGATTTTCCTGCACCATTAGGTCCCACAAAACCCATAACATAACCTTTTTCCAAACTAAACGTTATATCTTGTAAAGCAAAACCCTTATATTTTTTATTTAATCCCTGGATTTTTAAAATATCCGTCATTTTTAGTCCTCCTCATATAAAACTTGCAACATTTCTGCTAACTCTGCCCTGCTTACTTTAAGAAATTTCGCTTCTCTAACCACTTCGTTTAATTTTTCTTCTAACATACTCAACTTCTTTTCCCGCAAAAACTCGTAGTTCTGCCCAGCTACAAAAGACCCTTTTCCTCCCACGGTTTCGATGAACCCTTCCTTTTCTAGTTCTTCATATGCCCTCTTACTGGTAATTACACTAATTTCCAGCTCTCTGGCTAAATTTCTAATGGAAGGTAACGGATCTCCTGCTTGCAGTTTTCCGGCAATAATAGATTTCTTAATCTGCCGCACAATTTGTTGATAAATGGGTTCCTGAGATGAATTAGAGATGATTATATCCACGATATCATCCTCACATTTAGTATTTTCACTGAGAACGCGTATATTGCGTATATACTGTATATAACGTTCATGTACAGTATATACGCATGTTTCTTTATTGTCAATTCTTACTTTTAATTAATTTTTTGCCTAATACTGTAAATCCCATTCACACCTTATAGGTTGTCTGAATAAGCTATAGCAAGCTACATTAAGGGGAGATAATTTATGCCTAAAATAAATTTAAATTTTAACCCTCTGTCCAAAAAACAAGCTAATGTTTCAAATAATAATGAATGTGTATGTACTCCCTTTCAACCTGGACAAGAACTATGGCCTATTTACTGTGACTACTTTAATTTAGGAGATCCTGCACCCCTTTTTACTCTAGAAGGAGTATATAAATGCAAACGGGAATCCTTCAGTTTAAAAGATTATTTAAAAAAATGGGTGGTTCTTTTTTTCTATGGTTCAGATTTTACTTTTGTTTGACCTACAGAATTAGCAGCAGTTGCTGCAAAATATAAAGAATGGAGCTGTATTAATACTCAATTCTTAGCTATTAGTACTGACAGTATCTATTCTCATAAAATTTTTATTCAGACTTCCCCCTCTGGTCGTACCATTAATTTTCCTCTTCTCTCCGACCGAACACAAAAAGTATCTAAAATGTATGGAGTTCTTAACGAAAAAGAAGGTTTCGCGTACCGAGCCGCATTCATTATCGATCCTGAGGGAAGAATTCAGGGTTATCTGGTAAATCCTCAGCCCGTAGGAAGAAACATTGATGAAATTATTCGCATCATCAAAGCTCTACAATACCATCGTAAAACAGGGTTAGGTGTGCCAGCAGGATGGAAACCTGGAGATCCCGGAATCCCTACCGGTTGGGAATATGTTGGTAAATATTAAGGAACGCTCCCGTTCTAATAAAAAACAACCCTGATACCTTTAAATATCAGGGTTGTTTCTTTGATCACTTTCCTTATTTTCATCAAAACGTGATTTGTCCCAAAATTTATTACTTTTTTCCCTTATTTCAATCTTTGTCAATTCACGGGGCCAAAGTTGAATATGCCTTCCTTGACGCATGGCCGCTGCTAGATGGGAGAACACATTGAGGTTGTCTTTTTTTAAATTTCTAATTAAATCTTTTACTTCAGCCCTTTTTGTCACCTCGTTTACGGGACAAGAACTAGCTATAGGAGTTATTCCTAACTTCTTCACGACTCGTTTTATATCACTTTCTCGTAGATATACTAAGGGCCGAATTACTGTTATTCCTGTCCTATCCAAATAAGTTTTTGGTAAAAACGTTGTTATTTGTCCCGAATATATTATGCTCATGAGAAAAGTTTCCACTGCATCGTCATAATGATGGGCAAAAGCTACCTTATTAAAACCATGATCCTTAGCATAATTATGAATAATGGCTCTACGCATATAGGAGCAACGAGCACATGGATTTTGGGTGGGATTATTAAGGATCTCATCTGCCAGTTCAGCTTGTACAATTTCATAAGGGACCTCAAGGTTATTACAAATATCCTTTAAGGGACCAAAGCTATTTTGATTTTCAGGGTCAAAACCCATATCTACCGTAAGAGCGGCAATCTTCACTGGGAAGGGCAAATGTTTTGTGAATACAGAAAAAGCATATAGCATCAAAAGACTATCTTTTCCTCCCGATAAACCTATTAAAATATTATCACCTGATTCTACTAAATCAAATTCTATTACTGCTCTTTGTATAGTTCTTATTATACTTTTAGGTATCGATGTACGCATTTCAATATCTCCTAACACATATATTTAGGTAATCCATAATTACAAATACTCCACAAAAACTGTTAGTAAACATTAATATTTTCAACATATGAATAAAAATCATCCAAAATTTAAATAATATTTTAAGTAGCAATAAAAGGAGGTGTTTATATGCCTAATAACAGTATTGGATGCAATGTTTCAGAATGTAAATATCATGCTAAAAATATCAATCAATGTACTCTAGACCATATTGAAGTTATTAAACATAAGTCTCCTGCTGTAACTACAGAAAATACAGATTGTGGTAGTTTTGAAAAAGAATAATACCATACCTTATCAAACAAAAAGTATTATTACAGAGATTAAATTTTTCCCTATAATTTAAAAAAGTAGTATCAATAATATATTGCTTAATATTGATAAAACTGTCAAGAACTATTCATTAAAATTTGCGGAACCCCTTAAAAAGGAGTTCCGCTTCTATTTTCAGCCTTTATTTTTCTTCTTCTAACTAATCCTTTGCGTTAGTGGGATTTTCTTCATAGCTCTCTTCAGCACCTGGTCGTGGACAAGGACCGTATCCTGGACCACCAGGGCATGGGCCACCTGGGCCGGGACCTGCTCCAAAGCCTGGACCGAATCCTGGCCCAGGGCCATATCCCGGACCTGGGCCGGGACCTGCTCCAAAACCTGGACCGAATCCTGGACCAGGGCCATATCCCGGACCTGGGCCGGGGCCTGCTCCAAAACCTGGACCGAATCCTGGGCCAGGGCCATATCCCGGACCTGGGCCGAATCCTGGACCAGGGCCATATCCCGGACCTGGGCCGGGGCCTGCTCCAAAGCCTGGACCGAATCCTGGACCAGGGCCATATCCCGGACCTGGGCCGGGGCCTGCTCCAAAACCTGGGCCGAATCCTGGGCCAGGACCATATCCCGGACCTTGACCGGGACATCCAGGTCCCTGTTCCGGTTGTGGTCTTATACCTGAACTAGGTCCAGGGAAACATTCTGTAGTAGCTTCATACGAGAACGATTTTCCACAATAAGGACATTGTATTTCATTAGTTTTAATACTATCTTGGTCCATATATAAAATCCTCCTTAGTTTATTGTAACCACTACATTCTATGTATAAATACAATAAATGGTTAAACATCTGGGTAAATGGCATAAGCATTTAAAAATATAAGAACCTACCAAAAAACTAAGGTAGGTCCCTTCTTTCTAAAAATATCTTTTTTTCACCTAGCACATAAAAGTTCAAGTTCTTTTTCTCTCAATTGTCGATATTGACCTAGCTCTAAGCTTTCATCTAAAAACAACTCGCCCATTCCTAACCGTTTTAAATATAGTACTTCTTTTCCTACTGCTCGAAACATCCTTTTAACCTGGTGGTACTTGCCTTCATATATTACCAGTTTAATCTCCGAAGTTTCACCCTCTTTCACAATCGTTAGCTCTCCAGGTTTTGTTTTATAGCCATCTTCCAGAACTACTCCCAGGGCAAAAGCTTCTCTATCTTCCTCGGTTACTCTCCCTTTTACTACTGCATAGTAAGTTTTAGGTACCTTTTTTTTAGGTGTAGTTAGGATATGACCTAACTTCCCATCATTAGTTATAATCAACAAACCTTCCGTATCTTTATCAAGACGTCCTACAGGGAATGGATGAAAAGCTCGGTCTTGTGGGGACAATAAATCCAGCACAGTCATAGCTGTTTCATCCTCTGTAGCGGAAAGATAACCAGCAGGTTTATTTAGCATCACATAAATATATTTTTGATACACTACCTTTTCTTCCCCTACCTGGATATTAGATTCATCCGGATTCACTTTATAAGCAGGATCTCGTATTATAATACTATTTACTGATACTAAGCCTTTTTTAATCAACTTTCTTGTTTCTTTTCTAGTCCCCCACCCCATATCAGATAATATCTTATCTAAACGCAACACCATCA
Organism: Clostridia bacterium; assembly: GCA_018433015.1. Taxonomy (GTDB): domain Bacteria; phylum Bacillota; class Peptococcia; order DRI-13; family SV3-B141; genus SV3-B141. The sequence goes on from JAHDSB010000017.1 coordinate 21,227, forward strand.
GTAACATCCTCTCTAATCTAATAGACGCCAACCTGGAGGATAATAATTTTTAAGATTATCAGTAGTTTGTTTAGCCCACCCCAAAGGATATTTTTCTAAACATACCAAAGTCCAACCTTTAGGGCCCTCCACAAGAAGAGTTTCCCCCTTCAAATAACGCTTTACATCTTTATCTTCCAGGGAAAATTGGATACTTCTCTTTACATCCTTGATTGTAAGACCCATAGCTAAAGCTTGGGAAGGCTCGAATCTTTTGTTCTTTAATATTCCTAAAAACCAACCAGGTCTCGCTACTTTTAGTCCCTGTAAAGAAGGCATTCCCTCTGGAACTCTATAGACATAATTACCTTGTTGTATGAGGTTGCCTTCTATAGGTTTTGTTAAGTTTTCTGCCATAAAAGTAGCTAAGGTATCTATTTTTTTATTCTCAGTCCAAGTTAAATTATTCTGCTGTTCTATTATCACTTTATCATCTTTCTGAAAGAGAGCCAAATAATGTCCTTCCCCTTTAATTTTATGGGGCCATAACCTTCTTGTTTTGACTAAATCTTGGGCTCTCTTATTTCTGTTATCAACCCATTCCGTTCTGCCTGTATCCCATCCAGGGTAAACAGGTAATTCACACAAAAAATAATCAGGATGATCTTCTAAAAATTTAATAATAACTTGTTCATCTTCTTCCGGAGAAAAGGTACAAGTAGAATAAAGCAACTTTCCACCTGGTTTTAACATTTTTGCAGCTGTACTTAATATTTCTGTCTGTAACGTACTACACATCTCATTATTATAACCAGTCCAACTTTTAGCTGCTTTCATATCCTTACGAAACATTCCTTCTCCTGAACAAGGCGCATCTACTAAGATCTTATCAAAAAAATTACTAAACCTGTCTGCCAATTTAGCAGGCTCTTCATTGGTAACAACCGTGTTTACTGCCCCCCAATGTTCCAAGTTCCAAACAAGAGCTTTAACCCGCTCCTTACTAAGATCATTACTGACTAATAGTCCTTCTCCTTGCAGCATGGTAGCTAATTGTGTAGATTTTCCCCCGGGAGCCGCACATAAATCTAATACTTTTTCTCCCGGTTTTACATCTAAACAAGCCGCTGGCGCCATGGCACTTGGTTCCTGCAAATAATACAATCCCGCTTGATAATAAGGATGTTTAGCCGGTCTAGTACCATAATTATAATAAAAACCATTATCTGTCCATGGTATCTTCTGTAGTGCAAATATTCCCGCATTTAAGAAATCTTCCACCGATATCTTTAGATTATTAACCCGTAACCCTTGGTAAGGTAAATATTGCCATGTATCTAATAAATCATTCCATTCATGTAACAGTAAATTCTGCATTTTTTTTATGAATTCTTCCGGAAGCTTTATTTTAGATGGATTTTTATCTTTTGTTACCACTATTCCACTCCTAATATTAGGTTTTTATTAGCTGCAAGTGGGGAACAAACCCCACTTATAAAAGCGATTTTTTATCTTTTTATTGCTTCAAGTCGATAAATAGGCTGTCCTAAATTAGTAAACCTACGCTCATATTCTGTCATAATATATTCAGGATATTGCTTAAGCAAAAACTCTTGGGGATATAATATTTTATTTCTGTTATTTTTTATGGAATGCAAATCACGTGTAACCTTACGCAAAGAAAAGCCTTCATCAGCAAAGTTCTGCAAAGAGAATTCGAATAGATTTTCATTGTCTGTTTTCATATGTATTTCACCCTTATTTTTTAGCAGATACTTGTAGATGTCCAAAAACTTAGGATGAGTAAGGCGTCTCTTCGCGTGTCGGTTTTTTGGCCAAGGATCACTAAAATTAAGGTATATTCTTGCTATTTGACCTTGTTCAAATAGCAGGGGGAGCATCTCCACATCATATAAAAGATAACGTAAGTTCTTTAATTTCTTCCTTTTCCATTTTTTTATGGAAATATATAGTACCTCCGGAACTCTCTCCACTCCAATAAAATTTATGTGGGGATTTAATTCCCCTTGAGTGGAAATAAAACCACCCTTTCCACATCCTAATTCAAGATATAGCGAGTTATTATTGTTGAAAACCTTCTCCCAATTAACTTTTTGTTCCTTAGTATGTTTGACAACAATATCCGGCATATCATCTAATACAGCATTAACACCTGGTTTACGTCGTATGCGCATGAAACTAACCTCCTAATAACAATCACCTTTCAGATAATATAATTTTTTTTTAATTCTTGCAAGATCTTTAAAGCCTAATTTTCTTGAGGGTTTCATGCAATCGTTCGAAAAATAAACCGACAATAAACCATGCCGGCGCATAATCAAGCCTAATTAAACCATTGACATGGTAGGGAGTAGAAGTAGTATAATCCCAGGGACACTGACCTAATAATAAACGCAGTAAACCTCCCATCGCATATTCTATTGCAAAAATAATTAGTGTCCATATTAAGCCGCGCACGTACCAGGGTAAATGTTTGATTTCCTCATGGATGGGTTCCATAAATATAGCTAAACCATAAATAGGAAACATCCATAAATAGGTAAAACCTCTTAAGTTTATGTTCCCTAGTAACAGGGAATGTAAACCTGTCCAAAATATCTCCATGGACCATCCAATAGTTCCATATATTATAAATCGCTTCAACATGTATTTAGTTTGGCTAATATTCCCTTGAATTATTATTATTTTTTTCTACTTAATGATTGAAAAAAAATATAATCCAATGTATACTTTAGATACCTGTAATATGCTTGAAGGGTACCTATTAGAATCTAGACCATTTTTCCTGGAGTTAGATTTTATAGATACTACAAGTACGCAGGAAATTAAATCTAACCCAGGGGGGATTACGTTAATGGAAGATAAGGTCCTGGTTTGTAAAGATTGTGGAAAAGAGTTTGTATTTTCTGTAGATGAGCAGCAATTTTTCGCAGAGAAAGGGTTCACTAACGAACCTACACGCTGCATAGATTGCAGAAGATCACGGAGACAGCAAAACACTCGGAATAAGAGGGAATATTATACCGTAACTTGCTCCAAATGCGGTATTGAAACACAAGTTCCTTTTAAACCCAATGGAACTAAACCCGTATATTGCCGTGATTGCTTTAATGAAATGAAAATGTAAAAAAATGCCCTACAATGAGTAGGGCTTTTTATTTAGTCGCTTGGTTAGGCTTTATTTCATTATTATCTATCCATTTTAATAATAGTTTACGGGCAACGCTCTGAAATGCCGGTGTTTTAAGCATTTCCAGCATACTATCAATTTGGTCTTCTGTGAGCTCTTTCATGGCCGCTTCATCATGCATAGAAACAGCTATATTACTTTCCCTTATCTTTAAATTATTTATAACATTTAACATAGCATCTAATTTATAAGTTCCTTCGTCCATTAACTTACGTAAATTTTCACATTTTTCTTTCATCGTTTTTATTTCAGTAGTCATAGAAGATATATCTTCCATTACCTTAACTGATTTTTCCTGATTATTCATGTACCCACCTCCTTAAATAATCGCATCATATTGTATGATGATATAAATATAATGTGAATAGAAATGAAAAGAAAAGGCGCCCTTATATATTGCGCCTTTTCTTTTATTATTTACCTGCTTTTAATAGCCATAACCACCAAAGAAGCTAGGGAAGAGAAGAAGGATCAAGATTACTAAAAAGAAAATAGAAAACCCGCTGCGGCCAGGATAACCATAACCAGGGCTATTGGTTTCAGCCATTCTAAGTACCTCCTTAAGATGCTATTTGGGGAAGAGTAAGGATTGCTTCTCCTACTCTGTTTCATAAAACATTTGTGCTAATTATTTTACCTACATTTACCTATTTTACTTTTCTACTAGCATCCATAATAGGGATATGGCCTAAATAGTAATGGACAAATACAACAGAACAATATAATCAGTAATATAATCCATATCCAACTACTGCATCCGCCGCCAAAAAAGAATTGATCAGTATTTACGTTTTCTTCCATCATAATTATACCTCCTACCTAAATATGATTATTTTCATTCATGCTCTTTAATCCTGAAGTACTCTCTTTGCTTGCCTTATTTTTATTTTTAACGCTGGAACTAGAGACACCTATTCCAGGAAAAAAGAGCAAAAGAAACAAGATTAAAAAAACAATCCCAAAAGCCTTAGCGTAACTTATCTTCATCCCAAATACTGTTATTTCATTTTCATTTCTTCTGTTCTTTAACTCTTTTTTTTCATCTCTAACATGACCCATCTCCGGTCCAAAAGATTGAAAGTAATTAGGATACATCATAAATCCTTACCTCCTCCCTGCTATTTATCCTATGATTTTTAGAGAAAAAGGGTTCCAATGCATTACTTAATTAATCACCGGATATAGCTATTTTTTGTTTTTGATTAAATTTATCTCTCTTGAGGGTAACTTCTAATATATTGTCTTTAGCCACTGCTCTACCCCCATACTTCTGTACAGCCGTGGGTAAAGCAACTTTAGCCTCAATATCACCTTGCAGAATCAACTGATAACCGTCTAAATATATTTTTATATTCTCTTTATTGACCCCCTGATTATGTTTAAATGTCACAATTACATGTTCATCATTGATACGTACCTCAGGATTATTAAAATTAGCCTCTGTATTAACCCATCCGTTGCTATCTTGTATTGAAGCCGGTCCCATATATTGAGTCATTTGGTTTAATAAACTTTGTGTATTATCAAAAGTTGATTTCATAAATTGCCGATATTCCTCCCAAAATTCTGGCGATATCGGAGAATTTATTTGCATAGATTCTCACCCCATCTTACTTTCTAATATAAGATATGTATAAAACCCAAGAAATGATAAAAGCCGGTATTTAACCGGCCACCTATATTATTACTTTTTAACTAATACTCCGATAAGAAATTGTCGTAAAACATTTTGGAATACTGGTGCTTGTAATAATTCTAAAAACTCATCAACTGTATCTTTATTAGTCTTTACTCCCTGTACTGAAGCCTGCGGTTTATTTATTCTTCTCTCTTCATTGGCCTTTATTATATCCATTATTTGCATAAAACTATCCAATTTGAAAATAACTTCATCAAACATATTTTTAGCATTATCTACCTGTCCTTTTGCATTTACAAGTTTATTCTCCATATTACTTAATTGACCTATAAGTTTTTCACTTACATTTACAGATATATCTTCTTCCTTGCTTCCCTTTGCTTCTTCACTGGCAGTACCTTCATGAGGAATTTCCTGTTCCGGTGTTTTACTATTATCATACTTTGCCTTTTTATCATCATTAGGTGTATCTTTGATCCCTTGCTCAATTTGAAAATTATCTTGCTGGGAAACTTCGTGAGCTTTAGGTTCTGTTTGTTTTTTTTGTTCATTCAGATCATTATTGATGCTTTGTTTATTTTCATTTTCCGGCAATTTTTCTGCCACATCTCTATTTTCTTCCTTCCGGGAATTTTCATTAGGATAGTTAGGATAATTAGGATAATTAGGATATCTTCTAGGGACCATGTATCTACCAGGGAAGTAGGGCATAGGTGGTCTAACTTTTTCAGGTCTCCTTTCCCCATCGAAAAAAAAGCGTAAACTCGCCATTTTGGTCACCTCTTTATACACTTCGCTTATTCATCATATGAAAAATATTAAAAAAGCGTGTTTAAAATAATAAAAGAGGTCTCGCCTCTTTTATTATTTTTCAGGATTAGTCTGGTTATTTAAAGTAAATAATGAGGACATATCTAACTCATTAATCTCTAGGGCTTTTTCTAAAAGGACTTGAGCTGCTTCCTGCTCTTCAGCACTAAGATTTTTTCCTTCTTGGAAACAAGTAATAACATTATAAGCTGTTTCTTTTTCTTTCCCTTCTAACCCCAGCTGTTCAATAAACTGCTCTTTTTCACTTTCATCCATGCTTTTTACTTTATCAACAATTTGAGGCAGCATTGTTAAGGCCTGCATAAATTGACTTAAGCTCACGGCTAACACCACCTTCCCTATCATCTCTCAATAATACTATGTAATTTATTCTAAACTGTGCATGACCCAAAAAATTTTAAATAAAAAAAGAGAAAGCCCACAACTTCCTGGCTTTCTCTCTAATTTAAATCTTTTCCAATCAAGTATTGCTTACACTAGCAGCACATGCTGAAACCTTCTGCACTCTTTGTTTTCTAATTGTCCAAACTGCATAAGATGCTAATAAGAACAACACGGCACTGCCGTGAAAAGAGCTGGAGTTTCCAAAATGTTCTCCCATAAACCCTCCCATAAGAGGCCCTGTAACCGCCCCTATAGCAGTAAAACCATTTAAAGTTCCAAATACTCGACCCCTCATTTCCTCATCAACACACTGAACAATTAATACGTTACCACTAACGTTTATTGCTGCGTTACCAAAACCGTACAAAAATCGCTCTACTCCCAACAATACAATGGATCTTGTAAAGCCCTGGACAATACTTAATCCACTACAGAATAACAAAGCACCGAACATTATATAAATATAACTTACCTTCTTTATCTTACAAATCAAGGGGGAACCTATGGCCAATGAAACCCCTACCATGGAAAAAATTATTCCTGTAATTAATTCAGTATTGGTAGATGTTAACTCTCCAATCAGAAGAGGTAGAGTAGGCTGTATTGCAAAGTTAGACATGTACAGCATTACCATACAAAAGAAATACGTAACTAGCTGTCTATTTTTCAGAATAGCTCTCATATCATTAAACAGCGTTATTTTTCCTTTCTGTTTAACAACCTTTTCTGTAGTTCTAAAAACTCCCAAGGATGAGGCTATACATAAGAAACCGGCAGCAACAAACATAACCTTTCTCATGCCTAAATATTGAACAAGACATCCTCCTACAAAAGGCCCCATAATAGCACCTATAGCTATGAAAGTATTGATTATCCCCAGAGCGTATCCCATTTTCTCTTCCGGAGTATTAGATGCTATCAACATTATCGAAGCGGGAATAAAGCCCGAAAGTAATCCATTACATCCCCGTAAAATTAAAAGTTGCCAGTGATTAGTGGCAAATCCCATTAAAACATATGTAAAAGCAATACCAAATCCTGAACGGACCAGCATTACTCTTTTACCATACCTGTCCGCTAAAGCTCCCCACACAGGCGCCATCAAAGCATACGTTAAAAAGTTCAAAGAAATAATGTAACCTGACCAAATGGACAGGTTTTCATGTAATCCTAATTCCTGCAAAAAAACAGGTAAAAAGGGATTTGTCATTGTAAAAGCTATATTTCCAATAAACGTTGCAAGTGATAGAGCCCATAAATTCGTGCGCCACCGCATATTTCTTCATCTCCTTTATGATACTCCTAAATTGTGATTATATCATATCTTACAGATTTATTCAACATGAGATTATTTTTTCCAGGCAGGCTCGAAAACGCTCATCATCTTTTTTATTTCGGGCTTTTTGACCTTTAGTCCTGCCTCCTAAACGGCGTACTTTAGCTTTAAGATGTCTTTCTTCCAAAAGAAAATCTATTTTTTCTTTTTCATAAATAAAGCCCCGCGGAGATATTACTTTAGCACCTTTTCCTATAAGAACGGCAGCCAATCCCCAATCCTGGGTTATGATAATGTCACCTTTATTACTTAAATTAACAATCTCTAAATCAGCAGCCTGAGATTCATCACCCACCACTATATGACGATATTCTCCTGATTGTTGATGTTTATAGGATGCAACAGCTATCATTTCCCATCCGTACCTTTGGGCTAAAACATAAGATATTTCTTTGACCCTTCGCGGACAGCCATCTGCATCTATAATAATGCGCCCCAAATTTTTTTTCACAACAATGCCTCTCTCTATGTATTTTTTAAATTGTTTTGCAAAATATATTATTAAATATTAAATAAAGGAGGTATAAATTTGCCTGAAGTTTATTGTACTGTCAACACCTGTCAATATTATCAACCTGGTAACAAATGCACAGCTAATAAAATTGTTATCCAATCTGATAATGCCGGGGGTCATTCCTCCGGAGAACAACTTAGTCAATTATCTGTTACTCCAGCTGAATCTAATGACGCCACATGTTGCCAAACTTTTATCAAGTATAATCAAGCATAATATTTCTTGAAAAAAAGCCGAATTTTAAATCGGCTTTTTAATTTATTGCTAACTAACCTGTTCATTATTTATCCTGGTACCATTAGCGCTATCTTTACTTAGCATAATAATATTATCTGTAATAGCATCGAAAGTATCATCATGACTTATCACCAGTATTTGTCTAAACTCCTTAGTTACAGCGGGAATAAGCTGGGCTAAATTGTTACGTCTTTTATCATCAAGGTTTGCAGTAGGTTCATCAAATATGCCAATACTCAAGCCTGATAGATGCTTTAACAACGCTAAACGAATAGCTAAAGCTGCTGTCATTTTTTCTCCCCCAGATAACTGGGTGAAAGTTCTTTCCCTTTCCTGTCCCCTCACATTATCTATAATCTTCACTTCATAATCATCAGCCCATAATAAATGAACATTTTCTTTAGCAATCTGATGATAAAGTAAATCAGCCTCTCTTCCTAAATATTGTCGATATACTTCCGCCATCTTTTCTCCACTTTTATTTAAAGTGGATCTAACAATATCCAACAGTTTCCGTGCTTTTTGGGTTTTAATTATCTCTTTTTTAATATCATTAATTTGCAGTTGAATTTTTTCTTTTTCTGCTACCAATGTTTTATACCTTTCAGCTTCTTGGGTCGACCGTTTAAAATCCTCTTCACTTCTTCCTTTTTCTTGTACAACTTCATCCCGTTTTTTCTGAATTTTAAGCAGCAATTCTGCATCATAATTCTCCTGCAAATTAGTAAATAACTTTTCTAATTCCTGTATTTTCCCTAACCGCAAACCTTCTAAGTTTTCCAGTTCTTTTAGTTCTCCAGCTAAAGTTGCTTTTTTATCAGCACCATCTTTATTTTGCATATATTGCACATAACAGGCTTCATTTTTTGTCAGTAACTTTTTATTTTCTTCCCAATCTTGATCTAAATCTCGATATTCCTGTAATTTATCTGACAACCTCTTAAGCTCCTGTTCATTTTGAGCAAGTTCCTTTTCCTTTTTCTCTAATGTCTTATCATCTTCAATTTTTTGCAAATTCATTTTAATCTTTTTATAATTTTCTCGCAATGATAAGAGCTTAGCATCAAGGGAAGCTATATGGGCTCCCCATATTTGCAACAAAACATTAAAGCCTGCATCTCCTGCTTTTTCAAGATTATCTAGCGCATTTTTTACCTCTTCAAGTCTGTTAATAAGAATTTTATAGTTGTTGTCCTCAGGGGCTATCGTTTGTTTATTAGCCATAAATATAGCCTGATAAGAAGAACAATATTTTTCCGTTGCTTGCCCAAATACTGCAATCACAAGGGAAATATCTCGTTCTACGGCCATATCCTTATTTTCAGAGTTAATTTTTTTAAAGATAAGTTCTATTTTTTGGGCATTTTCTTGTAATATCTTTATAAAACTCGGTTCTAGAACTTCCTGAAACTTCTGCTTTTCTTGTTCTAATTTTATTTCTATTTCTTTTATTTTGACTTTTACTTCTTGTTGTTGTTCTTTTTGCTGCTTTAATCCCAAGTACTTTTCCTGAGCTTTTTTACTTGATTTAACCTGAATCTCCAGCTGTTCCTTTTCCTCTGTCACTTTTTTTAATTGGGGATACACTTTCTTTAATTCTTTATTAAAGTGTAGTTCTAGATTTCCTCCCTCTATATTTTGACAGGGGACCTGAAGAAAAGGGCACAAACCTCCCTGGGTAGCTTTACAATTCTCTTCCAGAGTAGCTGCTTTACTTCTATATTGATATAACTTCTCTTCTAATATATGTAATTTATTTTCTAAAACAGGAACATTTAGAGCCTCCTTTTCTATTTCCGCCCAGAGACTTAAAGCCTTATCCAATTTGTTCTCTTCATTTTTAAAGTATCGATGATTTTCTAGCAAAGCAAGGAATGTTCCATGCCCTTGCTGATACTTGTCAAGGATTTTATCTAGCAATGTACCCCGTTCCTTTATTTCCTCTAACTCGTTTTGCCATGATTCATATTTACTTTTTCGCTCCAAAGCCTGCTTTTTTTGTAGTGCTGTTTTTTCTCCCTCAGTTTTTATTTCTGTTAATTCTTTTTCCCCTTCTTCCAGCTGGTGCTTACGAGTATCTTTTTTACTAGCGATTTCTGTTTTCAAAGCAATGATCTGGTTTTGTATCACTTGCTCCTTTTTGCCCATATCTTCTTTGCTCTTACGTTTAACTTCCAACTGTTTCTGAAGATCTTGATACTGTAAATATCTTAAATAGCCTTCTTTAGCCTCTATCACTTTTTGTTCACAGCCTAAAGCTATTTCTAAATCTTTCATTATCCGTTGCTTTTGCTCCCTTAAGGATTTAAGGTATATCTTATTCTCCTGAATTGCTTTCTCCGTACTTAGGAGTGATTCTTTTAGTTTTTCTTGTTCTGTTATCTTCCTTTCTAAATCTTTCAAAGCTGCTGTTAAAATTTCCAACTTACCTTTTAATTCTTGTACGCGCGTTAAATTTCCCAGTAATTGTTCTCTACAATAGGGTAAATCTTCTACACGGACTAATAAATTTTTCTCTTCACTTTCTTTAGTTAAGATACTTTTATCTAAAAGTGAAGTTAACCCTGCTGTCTTTTCAAAAGCTTGCCGATAGGTCTCTAATTGGAGAATTGTATTAAATATTCTTTTTCTTTCCTTGGCTCTTTCCAAAAAAGGCTGAGTAAATTTTCCTTGGGAAACACCAATAACATCTTCAAAAAGAAGGGAAGGATCCAGACCTTTGTTTAAACCTAAGTTTTCTGCTAACCAAACTTTGACATCCTGATTTCCATGCAAACTGTCTATTTCCGCTTCAGTTTCCAGATCATAAATAGTCCAAGAACCTCCTGAAGGTATGCGAATACGGCGAACAATGCGGTAAAATCTTTCATCATCTGCTTCTACTACAAGAGAAATAGTGCCCTTTTTTTCCCCTTCTCGTACAAATTGTCGGAGGTTTGAAAAGGGATTTGAATCAAAAAGAGCATAACCTACTGCCTCAATAATAGTTGATTTTCCGGCACCATTGACACCAGAAATAAAGTTTACCCCTTCATAAAAAGGAATAGTCTCCTGGACATAACTTTTTATATTTTCTAATGTAAGGCTGATAAGCTTCATTCCTTAACACCTTCTTTATGGCCTGCTTCTTGTCCCACATCACTATTTTCCGTTATTAAGTCTTCTCCATAATGAAGTAACATCTCTATAAGTTCTTTAGGTTCCTCCCCTATAAGGGCCATTTCTTTGATGTCTTGCACAACTTTAATAGCAGTATCCAAAGCTTCCTCTTGCAAAAAATGATCTGCGCCAAGGAGCTGAGCAAAAACCAGTTTTTCTATTTCCTCTCTTTTAGCCGATGCTCCCCCTTGCAAAGTCTGTTCTTCCGGCAAATTAGTATTATTTATGATTTCTACATACAGAGAGGAAAAATCACTTTTAATTTTTTCACTTAGTACTTTTAAATCTAATTTTAAAGGACTGTATTGTATTTTCCCTTGCAATATTATCTGCACTTGGGCTCCTGGGGAAGGCCTATGTTCCATTAATTGTTTATAAATAAGATCATAAGCATCATCAGGAGAAATACTTTCATTCAAGCTTATTATTTGACGGTAAACAGGTCGATAGCTGCTGGAAATATGTTGTACCTCTGTCTCTTTTTCCCTGACCTTTACATAGTAGAACCCTTTTTCTTTATTAGGCCCATATTCATCCAAATGTACGCATTCCAAGGACCCGGGATTGAAAAGCCAGTTGTCCACTTCATAACGACTATGAATATGCCCTAATGCTACGTAATCTATATACTCACGGAAAGGTTCTATAACCTCTTGTTTAATGCCACCTAAATCTTGAGCCATTAACCTATTGATAGCTGCGTGAAGCATTAATATAGTATATTTTTTATCTTCCCCTTGATTTTCTAAATAAACTTGTATTTCCGGTAAACGGCTACCTGATGTAACCCCCAAGTAGCTGATGCCATATATCCTAACCCCTGGCGGTAAGTCTAACCAGGAACCTGTTCTAGTCTCTTCATCCCAGGGTTTTAAAACCAGATGCCCCTCTTCAAACTCAGGCATCAGTAAAAACAGATACCCCTGCTTATTAAGAAATTGTAGCCAGGAATTCTTATCCTGATAAAAGGCTTTATCATGGTTACCTTCGATGGCAATCACAGGTATCTCTGCCTCTCGTAAAGGGGTTAGTAATTCTACAGCTTGTCCTAAGGTTTCAGCATTGATACTCCTTTTATGAAAAAAATCACCGCTAACTAAAACAAAAGCGACTTTTTTATCTAAAGCAAAAGTAACAACCTGCTTAAATGCCTGGGCAAAATCTTGAAAACGCTGGGGTTCATTAAACTGCTGGTGACCTAAATGTACATCTGCACAATGTATAAAAGAAAATTCTTGCAATCAAGACACCTCATTTTTTAAGCTCTTCCCTTTATTATACCAGCAGGAAACACCCTCTACCAGAAACTAAATTATATAACCTGCTTATCCTTCTGTATCATTGGACCTTTTAAGATTCCACTTTTTTCAAATAGATTTAATACCATATACCCAATTAAACTGCCCCCTAATGTACTTACTAAAAATGGTATTACGAAGAAAAATACAGCTACCTCTTTTCCGATTAAATATTTAGCTATGGGATAAGCAGCTATACCACCTAATAATCCTGTACCTACCACTTCCCCTAGAGCAGCCCAGGATTTTCTCTGAGTCATTTTAAAAACTATTCCTGCTAAAAGGGCACCAAACATACTGCCGGGAAAGGCCAGTAAAGAACCTGTGCCCAACATATTTCTCAGCAATGAAATAAGGAAGGCATTAGCTAGCCCATACATAGGGCCAAGCATAACTGCTGTTATTACATTAATAGCATGCTGTATAGGAAAACATTTTGCCACACCTACCGGAATATACACCAGATGAGCCGACATTGTTCCCACAGCAATTAATAGTGCTGAGAGTGTGAGTTTTTTTACATTCATAACTTCCATCTCCTTTTTTATACTTTATTGGACAACCTCCCTGATGGGTGATTACTTAGTTAGTAAAGAAAGTATAAAAAAACACGTACCCTGTCAGGAATACGCGTATTCTCTAAAATAAAAATAACTTTCATTTCCTACGCTGGTATTACCCAGATCAGGTTCAAGGGTTAAAAAGCTAAAGCGCTTTTCTCTCAGCCGGCCTACCGGCACCCCGAGTTATCCAATATTTGATTTTCTATCTATATTGTACAGTTATTAACTCTAAAAAAACAAGTTTTTTAGCTACTTTTTTCAACCTCTAAAATCTGTTTAATCTATAGCCAAACATTTTATTGAGCAAGGCTTCCTCAACCTCATATACATCATGCTCATCCTTTACATCAATATCACCTTGCATCAACTGACTAAAACCAATCATTCCTAAGCCCTTTTCAAAGCGCCTTTCTTCCACATACGTGTTCATAAAGTACCCAGGAACATCTTCAACTAGATAACGTACAGTCATAACTAATTGATGATTCTTCATTTGGGTATAAAATGTTTTACCTTCATACTCCATCTTCACGATTTGCGCTTTCATCGTCTTTTTACTTCCCTCGAAATCTATGGTTTGTTCCCAACTATTACCTACTTTCAAGGGTAATTTAATAATAATAGGCTCACGGAGCTTTGAATTTACTTCCTTCTTTTTCTCTCTGGTATTCTTTAATACCTTTTCAGTCACAGTACCCTCAACATAATCAAATAAATATTCTATTTGGAAATTGCCAGGAATACCTGAACCATCAAGAAATAGTCCATCAAATTCATATATTTGTTGCTCCTCATTTTCACTCTTTTTTTGCAACTGACCAGCATGGGCATATTCTGCTAAACCATAATAATTTAGGCGCGTACCAAGGGGTGGCAAGAAAGATAATAAATCCACCTTTTCTTTGGGACCAGAGGCGTCAGCATATAGTTTGTAACCAATCACCATGGATTTTTCCTCATCACCCATCCACAATTTTTCAAAAGAAATAACACCCTGCTTTTCTTTTATTTGACGTTTTTCATAAAAGTTGCTGTTCTTATCTTGATACTGTACTGTATATACTTTGCCATCTTCTGCCTCTTTAATTTCACTTATGGTGCAAGCTAGTTGATATTCTTTACCTGCCTTATCGCGTACAGTTTGTTCCCATTTAGCGTCTTTTTCTAAAGGTAAGCGCAAAAGCTCTATTTCAGTAAAAGTATCCATCATCATTTCTGCCTTCGCTAATTTTTGCACTAGGATCTGGTCTTTAATAATATACTGCCCATCTATACTAAAATCCGCTTTTGCTTCACCATCTGATAAATCTTCTACTCCTCCTGTAAAGTGATAAATCTGTTCTTTTTCTTGCTTATCTATGGAATCAATCCGCATATTGTGCCCATAATCAGCAAAGCCGCTATAAACCCAGAAATACCCTATTTCTTTAGGCAGCACTGCCTCTAGGCCTTCTGTTTCCGTTACCTCTGTCTGACCTTGGGGCGCAGGCTTCTGACCTGTATTGCATCCTACCAAGACAATAATTCCTAAAAGCAAAATTCCTAGATAAACAGTAATTTGCTTTAATTTCATCATTATAAACACCTCATGAATTTATAGTTTGGCTATTGTTATTTATTCCCAACAAAGCCCTTGTTTTATCCCTTTTATCTCCTTCTTATTCCTGTAAAAACATCTTTTTTAATTCTTTTTGTATAGCTTCATCTTTGTGATAGGTAGCGGCAAAGACATGGGCTATTGTCATGGGCATTACTTCTGTTAATACTTTTATGCCTTCGGCTGTACATCCACCGGGAGTTGCTACTCGTTTAATCAAATCTTGGAAAGCAAGCTGCTGCTCTTCCAATAATAAGGCTGTGCCGTGCATAGTTTCAATGGCCATTTCATTTGCTAGCTGGGAAGGTATACCTTGGTTCTCGGCTTCTTTAGCTAAAGAGCCAATCATATAGGCCATAAAGGCGGGCCCACAACTTGTCACATCTCCGGCAGCACGATATAAGTTTTCCGGCAACTCGTAGTATTTTCCTAAAACTTTTAAATATGGCATTAGTTTTTCCTTTTCTTCCTGTTCTACTCCCTTTCCCCAGGTCAATAAGGTTACACCTCTCCCTGTGATTTGGGTCACACTGGGATAGATGCGTACAATTCTCCCCTCAATAATTTTTTCTAATTCACTTAAAGCAGGTGCCAATAAGGTAGATACAAGTAACTTATCAGGGGAAAATACTGTTCCGGTTTTACTCAAGACACTCTGCAAATCATTAGGTTTAACACAAATAAAGATAAGATCAGAAGCGGCAACTAATTTCTGATAGTCCGTATATATCTGAATTTTAGGATATCTCTTTTTTAAAATTAAGGCCTTTTCCTGTGTCCTATTTAAAATATTGATATCCTCAGCCCTAACACTGTCACTTTGTAAAAACCGAGTAATTAGCATACTGCCCATACTTCCCGTTCCAATAAACCCTACTTTATGCAAATTATCTCCTCCTTAGTGGAATTCTCCCCTTGGCCTAATTATATACAAATATAACATAAATTTTAAAGACACAATTCATCTTTCGAAAAATGAGCGGAAGATGAATTGTGTCTTTTCTCTGCTAAGAAATATTTGTCTGTGGACCAACAGCTACCGAATTTATTACCAGATTTTCATTCGGTTTAAGGGCCAGTAAGTGATAAATGCTTTTCCTTTTACATTTTGTATATCTACAAAACCCCATTCGTGAGAATCATAAGAACGGTTACGGTTATCACCTAACATAAAAAGTTTATTTTCCGGAACTGTAATTTTTGGCATATTATACTTAAGGGGTTCTGCCAGATAGCCCTCTGTTTGTACCTCTCCGTTCAAGAACAACTTGCCATCCTTAATTTCTACAGTATCTCCGGGCAGTGCTATTAGCCGTTTGATTAGATCATCTTTTAAGCCTGATTGGGCAGGTGGTTTGAAAACGATAACTTCCCCTCTTTCTAAACCACTAAAACGATGAGTAATCTTTTCCACAAACAACCTGTCACCCGGTTTAATTGTCGGTACCATAGAAGTAGTAGGTACGATGCGACTATCTAAAATAAACATCCTGATGATAACTACTAGAACTAAGGCAATAAGTATAGTAATTATCCACTCTTTTATCTCTTGTGTAATACTTTTTATACCTAACACCACTTTTCTTATTTCATAACTCCCTAATATAGTAGTATACCGAAAATTATCTTATCTCGCCAGCAGTATTTTTTTAATATTTTTATTAAAAGACACAATACGGCTGCTTGTGTAAGATAAAAACATTACAAATATAAAACCTAATAAGAGGGTAATGTCTTGATTAAATATTCTATCCTCACCACATATAAAATTCCACACCGCTAGATAAAAAGGATGCAGTAAATAAATAGCAAAAGAATTCTCTCCCAAATAAGTAAGGATACCACTTTCTTTTTTTACACATATAAGCCACAGGTTAATTGATGTTAAGACAACAAAAGCATGATAACACCCATAATAAAAATATATTCCTACAGGTTCTCCTAACCTGAGTTTAATATTTACTGAAACATAAAGTACAGTTGCCAGAATATTTAATATCAATAAAAATTTTCCTTTTGACTGCCAGCGGGAAAGTATTTTTTCATAATTCATACCTATCCAACATCCAATAATGCTAACTGTTAAATAGCTACCCAACAGGCTCCCTGTAGAGGGATATAGCTTATATATAAACATTTTATTAAGATAATAAAATAAACCTTGCAAAGCAAAAGCTACAATAAATACATTAACTACACTGAACTTTTTAAAGATCCGGCAAAGTAAAGGTAGAAATAAGTACAGTTGAAATATAATGACAAAAAAGTACAAGTGATAAAAGGCAGAACCGTGTAAAAACCAATTTAACCAATTATTTAGCACTAATAAATCCTGCCAAGAGGAATTGAGTACCGTTCTCAACCCAATATAAAACGAGGACCAAATAACATATGGTATTATCAGACCCTTGCATCTTTTAATATAGAATTCCCGCAAATTAACCTTACTATTACTAAGTTTTTTACTAATAATTAAAGCACTAATAAAAAGAAAAAGGGGTACAGCAAACATTACCATACTATTAACTGTGTTATAAAAATAATATTTTAGACATCCCGGCGGATAATAAATAGTAGCACTTGCCGTAAGATGTATTATCACAACGGCTAAAATTGCTATCCCCCGCATTCTTTCGATTTCCAGTAACTTACTAATTTAAATCACCTATCCCTTAGCACATTATTTTATTCATGCAAAGAAGTTGCTCTTTATAAGTTTACCACGTTCCTATCCTTTAAACTAGCTATTCTTCTTCCCCATACATATGGTTAGTACGCAAGCACCAAGCAGAGCAGCAAAATGCCTGGATCATAAATAATCCAGACATTCCAGACGCCCGATATACTTTTCCAATTCAGGAGTTAAAGGTATCTTAAACTCCTTATATTCCCCTGTGAGAGGATGATAGAAATCTAACTCATCGGCATGAAGGAATTGCCGATTAAGTCCCGACTTTACAGATAAACAATTATTGGCTGAGGAGTCTGTACCGTATAAAGGATCTCCTACTATGGGAAATCCTAGGGCCTGCAAATGAACTCGTATTTGGTGGGTTCTACCCGTCTCCAGCTGCAATTTCAATAAGGTATAATCTTGCAAAGTATTAGTATCTTGATAATATTTTTGTATTTGATAATGTGTCACCGCTCGTTGCCCTTCCGAACTAATCTTGCGTTTGATAGTCCATCCTTCTTCCCTCTCAATAGGTAAATTAATTGTCCCCTTCTTGCTGGGAGGAAATCCTTTTACCAAGGCACTATATGAACGTTTGATCAAATCTTCCTTCTGCTGCCGGAAGAGCTCTTGGGCGGCAAAATAATGCTTGGCAAATAAAACTAAACCGGAGGTATCCTTATCAAGGCGATTTACAATATGAATTGACCTATTCTCGCCCTTATTTTGCCAGTGATTCAAAACTCCATTAGCCAGTGTCCCTCCCGGATGACTTTTGGTAGGATGTACGCATAAGCCTGCCTGCTTATTAACCAGGAGAATATCCTGATCTTCGTAGATAATGTGCAAAGCTATATTCTCTGCTTTTAGATAAGGGCTCATTTTTTCAGGAGGGTAATATAACGTGATAATATCACCATCCTGGACCATGTCTTTTAGCAATGCTTCTTTCTCATTAACTAAGACAGTCCCGTGATGCTTTAATCTTCGTATTCCTTTAGTAGACAACTTTTTAACCTGATATAAATAATATTCTAAAGACCGGGCGCCTTCACCTGGTGCAACAATAAACTTGATCATGTTAAAATAACCTTCCCTATCCTACACTGATTTTTGCCCACTTATAATATAGACTTCATCATTTTAACATGATTATTCCCGTTATTTAAGCAATTCCGGTAAAAACAATGAAAGTTTGGGGAAATTTGTTATTAAAATTACTGTTATTAATTCTACTATCAAGAAGGGAATTATTCTACGACTAATTTGTTCCACTTTTAAATTAGAGATACCACAGGCCACAAAGAGATTTACCGCCATAGGAGGTGTAATCATTCCTACAGAAGTATTTACAACCATAATGATACCTAAAAGAATGGGATCTATGCCTAGCTGTACAGCTAAAGGTAAAAGAATAGGTGCTACCAGCAAAATAATAGCTTGTGTTTCCAGGAATGTGCCCAAGAATAACAGGATTAAGTTTATCAACAAGGTTATTACAAACATATTGGATGAAATATTCATGATAGTATTTGTAATCTTAGCGGGAATTTGGGCACTTGTAATAAGCCAGGAAAAAGACTGGGAAGTTGCTATAACAAAAAGAACTACGGAAGTACTTACTGCCGCTTTAACAATAATAGGACCTAAATCACTAATCTTAATTTCTCTATAAATAAACACACTAACAATAAAAGAATATACTACGGCTACGGCTGCTGCCTCGGTAGGTGTAAAAACACCGCCATAAATTCCACCCAGAATTATAATGGGCATAATTAATGCTAAAATAGCCTCTTTAAAAGAGGAAAAAAACTTTTTCGCCGTTGTCGGTTCGCCTTTGGGTAACTTTAATTTCTTAGCATAGTAATAAATTACACCAATTAAGCCTATAGCCATCATAATTCCTGGTACGAAACCGGCTATAAACAAGGTCCCAATAGATACACTGGCAACAACACCATAAGTTACCATAGGAATGCTGGGAGGAATAATAACACCTAAGGTACCACCTGCAGCAGCTACTGCTGCAGAAAAGTCTTTGGGATACCCTGCTTTAATCATGGCAGGAATCATAATCCCTCCGATAGCTGCTACCGTTGCCGGGTTGGAACCTGATATGGCTCCAAAAAAAGCTGAAGCTACAACGGTTATAATAGCTAATCCTCCAGGTACTGTCCCCACACAAGCCTTAGCAAAAGAAATCAAGCGCCGTGATATTCCCCCGCTCTCCATTAATCCCCCTGCTAACATGAAAAAGGGAATAGCCATAAAGGGGAAGGAATCTACTGCTGTAAACATGCGCTGAGCTACAACCAGGGGAGGAGTAGGAATATCGCCGAATACCAAAGCTGTGATAGAAGCCAGCCCTAAAGCTACGCCGATGGGTATGTTAACCACAAGTAAAACCACGAGAGTTCCAAATAACAATGCTGCCATTTAAGTCATCACCCCTTATTCAGGCTGTTTCTTCTTAGATAAAAGTACACTCTGTATAACGCGAATACTCATTAAAAAGGCTCCAAAAGGTACTGCCAGATAAGCAAGCCAAATAGGAATAAACAGGGCAGGAGATGTTTGTTTTATTGCTATTTGGTGCATAATGATCTTGTAGGAAAAATATATAATTAGTACATTAAAGAGAATTATTACAGCCGCTCTAAACAAATTCATAAACTTTGCAAATTGTTTGGGCAACATATTTACTACGACTTCCACTCCTAGATGGGCATTCCTTTTAATACCTAAGCTGGCCCCAATATAAGCTAACCACACCATAATATAGCGGGCAAGCTCTTCAGACCAAGGTATGGAACCAAGTTGAAAATAACGTACCATAGTCGCTACAAATACAATTATGGTCATGAGAGGGAAAAGAATAATTAACATATATTCTTCCAGATGGTCAAAAAATTTAGCCACACTACATCACTCCTAGGGAGAAAGGAGACTTGCAGAAACACAAGTCTCCTTTTTTGTTTTTTATGCTATTTAACTTAAGAAAATTATCTTGTGACACTTTATTGTAATAAAGCATTAATAACATCTTCACCAATTTCGCCTTTGAACTTATCGTAGACAGGTTTAGTAGCTTCCTGTAAGGCCTTCTTGTCAGGAGTAGTTATTTCCATGCCTTTTTCTTTTAGATTTTCCGATAATTCCTTCTCCAAGCTAATACAATATTCTCTTTCCCACTGACGCGCTTCTTGTTCCGCTTCATTCAAAACTTTTTGATCTTCTGGAGATAAACCTTCATAGAAAGACTTGCTGACTAAAAATGCTGCCGGGGAATAAAAATGACCTGTTAAAGCTAGATAAGGCTGAACTTCATAAAATTTACTAGTATCAATAATTACTAAAGGATTTTCCTGACCGTCAACTGTTTTTTGCTGTAAAGCAGTAAATAATTCTCCAAAAGGCATTGGTACAGGTTGGGCACCTAATACTTTAAAGGTTTCTACGTGAACGGGATTTTCCATCAAACGAATTTTTAAACCTGATATATCCTCTGGTTTATTGATAGCACGTTTACTGTTTGTTAACATTCTAAAGCCATTCTCCCAAAAACCTAAACCAATAATCCCCTTATCATTCAGAGAATCCATCATGGCTTTACCAACTTCACCATCCATAACTTCAAAGGCTTTCTCTCTATCTTGGATAATGAAAGGCAAATCAAAGACCATAAACTTTTTCGAGAAGTTGGCTAAAGGAGCTGTAGAAACTAGCGTTGCTTCTAAGGTTCCCATGGAGATACCTTCTATGGCATCACGCTCGCTACCTAACTGGGCACTATGAAATAACTCAACTTTAATTCTTCCTTCTGTCTTTTCTTCCATTATTTCCTTAAATTTTTGTAATCCTTTGTTGTAATGGGAATCAGGAGCTAAAGTATGGGCTATTCTTATAGTTACAGCTTTCTCTCCATCCTTTTCTGTGTCCTCGGCTGCTTGTTGTCCACAACCGACCAAAGATACGACTAACACTAAAATTAACAACAAACTAAAAAACTTTTTCATAAATCTACCTCCCACAATTTTCTCTAATATAAAGATAATTTAAAAGGCCTCCTATTAACCTACCTCCTTTCCAAACCACTAATCTTCTAAGCTATAACTGGTAATGTGTCAGGAGCATGGGTCAAAACTGCTATTTTAGCCTGTTTCCCCATGACAGTTAAAGCACTTTCTACAGCTTGTTCAACAGTATCAAAGGGTGTAAAACCTAATTTTTCTGCATCTTCAGGGGATATTCCTTCCGAAACTATATACACTTGTTCCCGCTGTCGCACCTGAGCCCACGCTAAGGCTAGAGCTGCTGCTACAGAATCTTTGATCATCCCTTTTTCATACATATCTTTAATCTCTGCAAAGTGTAACCCTGCGTAATCAACCATTTCCTGATGGGTCATGGCTACACCCTCGGGACAAGGGGTAACAACAATGATAATACCATTTTCCTTTACAATTCTATCGGCAGCATACAGAGTTTTGTGAGCCTGCCAGAACTCTAAATCACAAGGATGAGAACCAGCCAATACTATTTCCACTTCCTGGGGAACTTTCGCCGTATAAACAGCTTTACTTACTTCCACTCCCTTTTTGAAAGCTACTTCTAAGTCCCCAAAAAAGGCTTGTATTACCTTGCCATTTCTATCCAAAACAGTATTAAAGATTACATCCATCCCGATTTTCCTGGCAATATGATTTAATTCCCTGCGCACAGGATTATCTTCTCTTCCTAAATATGATCTCTTTTCCCTTACACTTAATAAATGTGTACTTCCCGTAGTTATCTCACCTGAAATGCCGGGCTGGACTATCTTAGCTCCTCCAGAAAATCCCGGGATATGATGAGGTACAATGCTGCCAATTCCCAGCTTAAAATCAGCTTCATAAACTAACTTATTTAAAGATATAGGGGTACCATTTTCCGTCTTCCCTAAGTCTACCAATTCTTCCGTATTCCAACAGTCATGATTGATAATCTCTAGCCGGTCAACTATTTCCTTGCCAAACTTTTCTATTATCTCTTCTTCTGTCATAAAACGATGGGTTCCCAAGGCTATGACAATCTTTATTTGTTCATCTTTTATACCTGCAGTATTTAACTCCCGTAAAATAACAGGAATAATTTTATCAGTGGGGGTGGGACGAGTGTTATCATCGGCTACTAATACCACATTTTTCTTTCCCTCTACTAATTTTCCCAAAGGCAGCGACTCCATGGGATTTGCCAAAGCTCGTTCTACTTCCATACTAATATCTGCTACAGGCGCTAGATCAGCCGGGGAATATACCCCCAATAAATTCTCCTCCGGAAGGTTAATATTTAAAACAGAATTCCCAAAGGGAAGACTAATAGTTTTAAGAACCATTTGAATTCCTCCTCACTAATCATTTAACAATAATATTTCTTGTAGGCCATGTCAGCGGCCATTCTAAATGCTGCTTCCATACTAGCTGCTGAAGCTCTTCCTTCTCCTGCTCTACCAAAAGCCGTTCCATGATCCACTGAAGTTCTGATTATTGGTAAACCTAAGGTAACATTCACACCTTCATCAAAATTGACTATTTTGATGGGAATATGTCCTTGATCATGGTACATTACAACCATTACTTGGTATTGTCCTTTAATGGCCCGCACAAAAAGACTATCGGGAGGCACGGGTCCCATAACTTCTTTACCTTCTGCTCGTGCTTCCTCTATAGCAGGTATAATTTCTTCAATTTCTTCCATGCCAAAGGCTCCACCTTCCCCACAGTGGGGATTTAAACCAGCCACTGCTATGGTTTTATTAGGTACTTGATAAGTCTTAATCATATCATGAGCTAAATTAATTACTGTCTTAACACGCTCTTTAGTAGCACGCTCACAGGCCTCTCTCAAAGAACAGTGGGTACTGACGTGAATAACATGATAACCATCGGCAGCCAGCATCATAGCATAATCCTGGGTATTGGTCTTTTCCGCAAATATCTCTGTATGCCCTGCATATTGAGTATATCCTGCCCGGTGCATAGCTTCCTTATGAATAGGTCCCGTTACCACTGCATCAATTTCACGTTTGTTGGCTAATTCAATAGCTTTAAAAATATAGGAGATAGCTGCTTTCCCTGCTACAGCATTTACTTTTCCGTAGGGCACCTCAGAAGCTCCTGGAATATCTACATGCAATACATCAATAATCCCTGGAGTAAACTTAGCTTCTTGTACATTTTTTATAACATTTAGCGCTAAGGGGATTGAAACAAACTTAAAACTCTCTTCTATCCGCTGGCTGTCACCTACTACCAGGGGCCTGGCCATCTCATAATATTTCTGTTGACTTAAAGTTTTAACAGTAATCTCCGCGCCACAGCCCGCAGGATCACCCATAGTAATTGCTAAGATCGGTTTCTTGTTCATTTTTAATCCCTTCCCTTATAATTTTTTTTAATATGCTGTATGGCTCTGGCAAAAACTTGTTCTGTACCAAAACCCCCTGCTTTTGTAATAATATTCATATTATCATAAGGGCCTCCTACGATTTTGCCGTAAGGAACCCCGGTTTCCACTTCTTCTATTATTTCAATACCAACGCTTTCCAGACCCCTTAAGACATGAAGAGCCGTAGTTCCACCTGTGACTATTAACCCCGATAAAGTACACTCTTTTACAATATTTCTAACCAGTTTTTGCAGTTTTTGTGCAATGATGTAGGCTCCTTCTCCTCCTTTTATCCCTTTAACTTGGCAAAATTTGTTTACTTCTTTTCTGTCTTTCCCTGTACGGCAGGTAGTTATTATTAAATTATGTCCTTCATCTAAGACCTTAACAATCTTCCGTATTGACTCTTTGTCTACATCTTTTTCTAAAAGAGACACGGGATTTAAAAATACTTCCTTGGCTATATTGTTTGCCACAAGATAATCTACTATAGCCCTATTTTGGGGATTAACACTGCCTACGATTAGTAAAACAGGTGGTATATTAGCCTGGTCCTGCTGACCCGTCATTTTGATCAAGGCCTGAGACAGGCCAGCTGAACCACAAAAGAAGAGGGGAGGTAAAATCTTTTTATTTATGGAAACAATTGTTTCCAAATCTTCTTCCACAACTGCATCCACCAAAATAATGGACTTACCCTTGAGAGCTAACTTTTTTAGATAATCTGTCAAAATTTTAGCTCCTTGAGCTACAATATCATGGGTAACTAGTTCAATAGGGAGATTGGTCTGCTCTCTTAATATATGAGGTAAATATGAATTCTTTATGGGAAAGCAAGGATCTTTTGCTATAGCCGTTTCATTTAGAGGAATATTGTCTATATATAAATGACCCTCTTTTATAATTCGTCCCATTTCAGGATAAGCGGAACAAACAATCATATTCTGTAAAGAATATTCCTCCATTATAGTCTCAATCTCTACCCCTATATTACCTCGCCAAGTAGAATCAATTTTTTTATATATTTCTGTATTACCTAGTATTTTTAAATAACTACACACTTTTCTGATTATATTTCGTGCATCTTGTTGTGGTATTTCTCGGGAATTAGTAGAAATAGATACAGCATCAAATCGGTTTAAATCATATTTCATCCCTTCCGGATAGTTTAAAACAATACTCTTATATCCAAAATTGCTTAAAGTCACAGCAGTATCACTTGATCCGCTTAAATCATCAGCAATTATTGCATAACGTATCAAATTGTACCCTCCCTTAAAAACAATGAACTATTACTTAATATTTCACTTATCACTTTAACTATATATGTGCAAATATCATGCCAACAGAAAAAACCCCAGGAAAGGGGGTTTTAATAAGGCATAGTGTTGCATACGCAACACTATGCAACGTTGCATATGCAACACTCTTATAACATGTTATTAAATATATTGGTTATTGTTTATATTTTTTTAACCTTCTCCACAGGGTAGAGCGATTAATCCCTAAGATTTCCGATAGTTTAGTTTGATTTCCCTCATATTCATCTAAAAGCTTTATTAGATCTTCATCACTTAGTTCCCTATAATTATATTTTTCAATAGTACTACTGCCTTGCGGCTGAACCTTCTTAAAAGAAGCAAGTATAGTTTTGACATTTTCAGCCTTAATAATAGAACCTTCGTGCAACACAACTAATTGTTCCATGAAGTTATATAGCTCTCTGACGTTACCGGGCCAATGATAATCCCCCAAGGGCTCTAAGGTATCGGCTTCAAGTTTTAGCAAGGGATTTAAGCGGTGTAAGAACTTCTCTGCCAAAACAATTACATCATGCCCTCTTTCCCACAAGGTGGGGAGATATAGGGACAGTACATTTACGCGATAATATAAATCTTCACGAAATTTGCCAGCTTTAACTGCCTCCCATAAATCGTTATTTGCAGCAGCTATGATACGTATATCAACTGGAATTACACAGTCATCGCCCAAACGTATTACTTCCTTTTCCTGCAGAACCCTCAATACCTTAGCTTGTACCGCTAAGCTCATATCTCCTATTTCATCTAGGAAAATAGTTCCCCGGTGAGCTAACTCAAAGAGGCCCGCTTTTCCACCTTTACGTGCATCAGTAAAGCTCCCTTCGCGATAACCAAAGAGTTCACTTTCCAGCAGTGATTCAGGTAAAGAGGCACAGTTAACTGCCACAAAAGGACCATCGGCTCGTAGGCTGGCATTGTGTATACTTTGGGCAAACATTTCCTTTCCGGTACCAGTGGCCCCTGTAATAAGTACTGTGGCATTAGATTTACTTATTTTATGGGCTTTATAAATTACCGACTTAATTTTGTTACTGTTGCCCACGATATCAGTAAAAGTATGCTTGGCCACATGCCCTTTAGCATATAATCTTTTTCTCATTCTCGTTTCAAGATCTTGAATCTGTTTTAGCGGTTTAAGAGTAACTATAATCCCCGCTTCCTCCTGCTCACTATCGATGATTTTTTGCGTATCAATTAAGAATTGTTGCCCTTTCCATTTAATAAGTTCTTCCTTTTCTTGAAAATCCGGTAAAAGGTCCTCTAGTTTTTTTCCCACTAAAAGGTGATGATCGGAATAACCTAAATATTCACGAACTTTAGGATTGGAATGGGTTATATAATAATTATCATCTGTGGCTAAGATTCCTTCATCAGTAACTGCATCCAAAATAGCTTCCAACCTATTTTTAGCCAGGAGCTCTTTTCTTCTTACATAAACTAGTTCTTCCGCTTTTACTAGAGCTTCATAAATAGTACGCTTCCCAGAAGAGATTAATATCCCTTGTATTCCTAATTTGAGAGCCTTTTCTACAGAAATTGTATCGCCTACAATGATACGTAAACCTTTTTTGATTCTACCCGAAAGATCTTTTTCTAATTTAACAGGATTTTCTACCGGTACTTCTACCACTTGTAAATTCATGTATTTACCTACTGAAGTAGCATCATATATGGTATTGGGATAACCAACTACCCCCACAGTATTAGCTATAAAAGAAGCTTTGTACAAGGCTTCCAATAAGTCGTAAGCAGAAACATCAATAGGTATCAGCGGGATATTTTCCACTTCTTTTTGAATGGCTAAAAAAGTTCCCCCACGACTAATTATAGCTTCTATATCTGCCTTTTCTGCAATCCTGGCCTGCTTCACACCTTGTTGTAAATTACCTACAACAACTCGACAGTTAAAACCATTTTCTTTAACGACAATATTCGCAACATTAGCAATATTTATGTTGGGAGCTATTAACAATAGATTGGGTCTCATTTGTTTACCCTCCCTTATAACATCCTCATCCCTTCTCTCATTTCAACAAAATTTCTTTTATTTCCTCTATTATAAAAAAAAACATCAAATAAAGGGTTGGAAAAATTTCCAACCCTTTTAATACTACACTATATATAACAGTTCTGAATAAGTGGGAAAAGGCCATAATTTCGCCTCTACCAAAGATTCCAGCCGATCAGCTACTGACCGCAGACAATCCATGGCCGGGAATATTTTATCACGATAATACACGGCATGTTCATAAGTATCCCCTTGCAAGTCATGACCATTTCCTACTAACTCATCTAACTCCTCTATCTTTTCTTGCAAAGCTTGAATATTAGCAGCAAGCTCCAGTACTACTCTTTCCTGACCACTTGTCATGGCTTGAGGAACTGCAGCCTTAATGTTGTTAATAGCTTCAGACATAATACTTACATATTTACAGGCAGCAGGTAAAATCTGACGTTTAGCCATATCCAACATGGTCATGGCCTCTATATTTAACTGCTTACAGTAACGTTCCAACATTATTTCATAGCGGGAGTAAAGTTCCTCCTGGCTTAATACTTTGTGTTTATTAAAAATCTCCCTGGACTTTCCTGTAATCAAGGCTGGAATAGCTTCTACTGTTGAAGATATATTAGGTAAGCCCCTCCGCTGGGCTTCTTCTACCCAATCCTGGGAATAATTATTACCATTAAAGATAATTCTCTTATGATTTATTACTATTTCTTTAAGAAGTTGCGGTAAGGCCGTATTGAAATCTTCTGCCTCTTCCAATCTATCAGCAATCTGAGCTAAGGCTTCTGCCACAATGGTATTTAAGACGGTATTAGGCCCGGCTACAGAAATGGAGGAAGGAACCATTCTAAATTCAAATTTATTACCTGTAAAGGCAAAGGGTGATGTCCTATTCCTGTCGGTCGAATCTTTAGCTAAGGTAGGTAATGTACTAACCCCTATCGTCATCTTCCCCCCCTGTTTGGAACGTTTTAAGCCTCCATTTTGCATTTGCTCCAGAATATCAGTTAATTGATCTCCTAAAAATACAGAAATAATAGCAGGGGGAGCTTCATTAGCACCTAAACGATGGTCATTTCCAGGATTAGCACAGGCTAATCTAAGCAAATCAGCATGTTCATCAACAGCTTTAATTACAGCACATAAAAAGGTTAAGAACTGGGCGTTTTCATGGGGTGTTTTTCCGGGTTCTAAGAGATTCTGCCCATCATTAGTTGACATAGACCAGTTATTATGTTTTCCTGAACCATTTACTCCGGCAAAAGGTTTCTCATGAAGGAGACAAACAAGATCATGTCTTAAAGCAACTTTTTTTAGAGTATCCATTACCAGCTGATTTTGATCAACGGCTATATTAGTAGTAGTGAAGACGGGAGCAAGTTCAAACTGCCCAGGGGCCACTTCATTATGTTGAGTTTTGGCGGGAATCCCCATCTTCCATAGTTCCTCATTAACTTCCCTCATGAAAGCAGCTATTCTTTCTTTAATGCTGCCAAAATAGTGATCCTCCAATTCCTGTCCTTTAGGTGGCATGGCTCCAAACAGCGTTCTTCCGGCTAATATTAAATCCTTACGTTTCTCATAATGATCCTTATCTACCAAGAAATATTCCTGTTCCGCTCCCACAGTAGTTATAACCCGGGTAGTTGTTGTATCGCCAAACAGCCGTAATATTCTTAATGCTTCCTTAGATATGGCATCCATGGAGCGCAGTAGGGGTGTTTTTTTATCTAGGGCTTCTCCTGTATAAGCGCAAAAAGCAGTAGGAATGCAGAGAGTTATTCCTCCCGCATCTTCTCTGAGAAATGCAGGGGAGGTACAATCCCAAGCCGTATATCCTCTAGCCTCAAAGGTAGCACGTAAACCACCGTTAGGGAAAGAAGAAGCATCAGGTTCCCCTTTAATTAATTCTTTTCCGGAAAACTCCATCATTACTTTCCCATCGCTACAAGGAGCTATAAAGGAGTCATGCTTTTCGGCAGTAAAACCAGTCATAGGTTGGAACCAATGGGTAAAATGAGTGGCACCTCTCTCTACCGCCCATTCCTTCATAGCATTAGCCACCACATCAGCACACTTAGGATCTAAAGGATAACCTTCCTTAATTGTTTTTATAAGCATCTGATAAACACTTTTAGGAAGTCTCTCTTTCATAACCGTTTCACTAAATACATTAGCAGCAAATCTTTCCATTATTGTCTACCCCTTTCTGAATATAGATTTGGAAGCTGTAAAATTTGCAAAAAAATAAAGCGTTCCCAAAAGACTAGACCTAAATTTCTATCTAATCTTTTCGAGAACGCCTTTGCTCTCTAATATTATTAAATTTTGATGATATAAGGATAGCATATTATGCATTATTCTACAAGTAGTATTCTCAAGTATACAAGATTATCTTTGTTGGTAAATTATTCTAAAATCAAAAATCTGGAATAAATGTTTCTTCCGCAGAATCCAGTCCCTGCATAAAGCCATTATGCAAACCAACATTAAAAAAATATTCAATAATATCTTCATATTCTTCCCTTGCAACTCTTCTATTCAGTTCTGGATATTCCTTGGCCCTAAATACAGGAGTATACTGTCCCATTACACTAACATATACATCAGGAGACATTTCCCGGGCAATCCACTCCAGAATTTTTCGGGAATCTTGCTCTTGCCCCGGTAGGAGTAAATGTCTAATTAGTAAGCCTTTTTTCATAATCCCCTCTTCATCAAATCTGGGGTTACCAACCTGTCTGAACATTTCCTGCACTGCTTGGGAAGCATAGAAGAAATAATTATCTGCTTGCGAGTACTTCTTAGCCACTTGATCAGTATAATATTTTAAATCAGGCAGATAAATATCTACCAGCCCTGCTAAAGCTTGAAGAGTCTCTACTTTTTCATACCCATTAGAATTGTAGATTATCGGTAGAACTAGCCCCCTTTGTTTCGCCATTTTCAACCCCTCTTTTATAAGGGGAGCATAATGGGTAGGTGAAACTAAGTTGATATTATGGGCTCCTTGGTGTTGTAAATCCAAGCAAATCTCTACAAATTGCTCCAGAGATATTTCTTTACCTTTAGCCAGCTGACTTATTTCAAAGTTCTGGCAAAAAATACATCTCAAATTGCAATTAGAAAAAAATATTGCTCCTGAACCTCGGGTTCCACTTAGACACGGTTCTTCCCAATAATGAAGGGCAGCCTTAGCTACCCTTATTTTTTCCCCTGCCCTGCAGAACCCTTTTATCCCTCCAGTTCTGCTTATTCCACATTCCCAAGGACAAATTTTACAATTATCTAAGTTCATTTGTCTTTCAGCTCTCCTGTTTTTTGTTTTCTAAAGCATCAATAATTTTATCCATTTCCGCCTGCACTTTGCCATATCCGGTCCAATCTCCTGCTCTCAACTTTTCTTGGCCCTGTCTGTGTAAAGTTACAAGTCTATCTATCAAGTTTTGTTGGGATTGCTCACCTTCCAATTGGGGATATTCCTCCTCAGGCGCCTCAGCACCGAACAGTGCAGTTAAACCTGCTTCCAAAGAATCTTCCATGACAATTTTATTGTTATAAGATACGAATATTTTCTTAAGCTGGGGATATTTATTTTGTTCCGCTTCAATATAGAGAGGTTCAAGATAAAGCAGTGATCCTCCTATAGGATAGACTAATAAATTGCCCCGCAAGATCTTACTTCCCCCTGATCCCCATAAGGTTAACTGGCCGGAGATATTGGGATCTTGATCAATCAGAGAATCAACTTGAATAGTTCCGGGGACCTGAACTCCTTTGGGAAACTTAAAGAGAATCAAATTTCCATAGTTATCACCGTCAGAACGCCCTGCTAGCCAAGCCACAGAATTTTGTTTACGGGCAGGAGTAAAGACCCTCATCAAAACATATTCTTTCTCTTCTTCTCCCGGCAAACGGACAATACTGTAGTAAGGATCTTGAACTACTTTTTCTCCCAGATAAGTTTCCTGAGAAAATTCCCATCTATCTTCCCGCGTAAAGAATACGGTAGGATTCATCATATGATAATCCCTTAGCATTAAGGACTGTACCGTAAATAAATCTTCCGGATAACGCACATGTTGTCGTAAATCCTGGGGCATTTCTTCTGCCTTTTTAAACAAACCAGGATAAATCTTATTATAAACCTTAATGATCGGATCTTGTTTATCAAAAATATAGAAGTTTATCTCACCCGAATAAGCATCAATAATTACTTTCACACTGTTACGCAGATAATTATATGTCCCTGCTTTATCAATGGCTTGGGAATAAGGATATTTATCTGTATACGTATAGGCATCAATAAAATAATAGAGCTTTCCTGCTTCATCTACTACTAAATAAGGATCCTGATCATAAAACAAGAAGGGAGCAATTCGCATAGCCCGTGCTTTTATATTGCGGGTTTCCAGATATAGGCTGTCTGAAGTAATGTAATCCGATAATAAATATTTGAACTGTACATCACGAAAAGCTAAAAGTACTTTGTTAAGAAAAGTCATTGGAATACCATTTTTCCCTTGATAGATATATTCCTGATTATCATCGCCCATGGGATAGTCAAATTCTTTTAAACCTGTGTTAACTATCACGTTTTCATTAGTAGCCTCACCAAAATATATGCGGGGCTCACTAATGGAAAAATGTTCTGCTTGAGGAGGTATATCTTTAATTAGATATTCAGGTAACCCTCCCTCTGTAATTATATTAGTAGGACTCATGTCCAAACCAAAACCGTGGGTATATTTAAACAATAGGTTATTGAAAGTGCGAGCTTGCTCCGGTAGGGCATTTTGACTCAATTCCCGCCCCGATAACAAGACCTGAGTCAATTTACCATCTATCATATATCGATCTACATCAACGTCAACAAAATCGTAGTAAGGACGAATCTCCTGTTGCTGGCTGTATGTGCTCATTGTAGCCCGTTGATCTAAAAGCCTCATATTATTTATAATATCTTGATTTTCTTTTAAATCTTGTAGACTTAAATCACCTACGGGGTATTCAACTTCTGTTAATTTATCTAAGCCGTAGGCCAGATGGGTATATTTAATGTTGCGTTCTAAATAGGGCAT
This sequence comes from Clostridia bacterium, assembly GCA_018433015.1. Lineage (GTDB taxonomy): Bacteria > Bacillota > Peptococcia > DRI-13 > SV3-B141 > SV3-B141. The sequence continues at coordinate 53,492 of JAHDSB010000017.1, forward strand.
TTCCTGTCCCAGTTCATCGGGTTCTACCACAAATTTTTGGTAAAATCCGGGATATACACCATTCACAACAATAATTAATAGAAAGAATACCACTATAGAGAAAAGAGCTCGTTTAATCTGTTTACGAAAAGTTAACATGATGAACAAACCAATCAATAGTGAGGCAATCATCATGATAGTATAAGCCGGTAATCTGGCCCCAACATCGGCAGCACCTGCTCCAATAACTGCTCCTACTTGAGAATAGAGGAGCTCATAGCTGGAAAGCTTATACTGCAAGGCCTGCCAGGCCATCAACGAACCAAGAAGTATACCTATATGGGTCAATCCTTTTTTTTCTACTCCTGTCAAAATACGCATGGTCATATTGCGAGCCGATATTTCCATGCCTCGTGGCATAAAAATCAAGTAAAGAATTACTGATGTAACAAGATTGACTAAAAACCAAGTATTAAAGACCCTGTATATTAGCCATAAAAATGGCAGTTTAAATACATAGAATCCAATATCCAGATTAAACTGGGGATCAGTAATCCCAAAAGTTTCAGCATTTAAGGAACGTAGAATCGAGAGCCACAGGTCACCTGAATTACCAGCCACAATAGTAGCAGTAAAGATGGCTATAGCTAAGGGAATAAGAGGTTTAAAAGGTTTTTTTACTATGCGGTAAACAAGAAAAATATTAATAAAATTCAATAGAACAGCGGCCGCAAAAATAATAGCCCCAATTGCAAATTTAGCTATAAAAGAACGCCAAAAAACTGCATCATATCCTAAAGAGCTGAACCAGGCCAGATCTAATTTAACAGATATCAAAACACGAAATAAAACAAAGAGAAATACAACGGCAAATATCAGCCCTAATCTGCGCCAAGGCAGCGATGGAAGTTTGTGTTTCTTTTCTTGTGAAGCATCATTATATTGATCAAACATTAAACAGCCCCCTTGTCATAACTCTTGTTCTTTTAGTTTGAGCATAAATTCTATATTAATTTCAATACTTATGAACATAATTTTCCTCTAGTATAGCATAAAAACCTATTATAAAGGAAATGACAAAATGATCGTTTCTGCTAAATTCATCTTCCAGGACTTTACTCCTAAATTGCTTTACAATATAATATGTTTATATCATTTATTTATTGATATATATATATAATATATAAATATAAATAAAACTATAATAGTAATTGTTTATGGTACACAAGAGAGGAGAAACTAAACGATGCTAAAGAATTTCAAGATTAAAACAAAAATAATGGTTATGATAGGGCTTGTGGTTTTGCTGGCCTTTATAATTACTAATACCATTGTAGCAACTAAGTCAACAAATATGGCCCAGGAATCTGCTTTCAGCATAGCCCAAGCCACAGCTGATGAATACGGCAATAAAGTAAAAGCAGAGATGGAAATTGCTATGGACAGTGCCAGAACCGTAGCTCAAACATTTAAAGGTTTAAAAAAAGTAAATATAACGGATAGAGAAGCTCTAAACGAGATTTTAAAGACTGTCTTACAAGAAAATCCCGCTTTTCTTTCTGTTTGGACCTGCTGGGAACCTAATGCCTTAGATGGTAAAGATCTCGAGTTTATTAATAAACCGGGTCATGATGAAACAGGACGCTTTGTATCTCTGTGGAACAATGATGGGGGAAGTATCCATGTGGAACCTCTGGTGGATTATGATACTCCCGGTACCGGTGATTATTATTTAAATGCTAAAAATACAACACGCGAAGTGATTGCCAACCCCTACTTATATCCTGTCAATGGGAAAGATCAGCTAATTACAAGCTTAGTTACTCCCATTATTTATGATGGAAAATTTGTGGGAGCAGTAGGAATAGATATTTCTTTAGATACTTTTCAGGAAATGATTACACAGATAAAACCTTTTGACACCGGATACGCTGCCCTTATTGACAATACCGGGAGCTATGTGGCCCATATTGATACTGGTCATATCGGTCAAAACATAGGCAATACCGAGGAAAGAACCACTGCCAAAAAAGCTATAGTTCAGGGTAAAGGCTATGAAACTATACTCACCTCTAATTTGACAAATGAAGAAGTTTTAAGAATCTTTACACCTATCGTTGTAGGAAATTCTACAACACCCTGGTCCCTTGCTATTAGTGCACCTATGGATAAAGTGTTAGCAGATGCCCATGCTATGAGAAATTATTCTTTAGGAGTAGCAGGCATTTCTATTATTATTATCTTATTAGTAATCTTTTTAGCAGCAAGCAGTATTACTAAACCCATTCTTCAAACTACTGCAGTATTAAAAGATATTGCGGAAGGAGAGGGTGATTTAACTAAAAGACTAGAGGTTAAAACAAAAGATGAGCTGGGAGAATTGGCCCAGTATTTTAATAGATTTATCGGGGATATTCAAAGTATTGTAGGGGAAGTATTAGATAATACTCAGGAACTTAGTGCTTCTAGTGAGGAACTTTCCGCTACAGTAGAAGAGATCTCCGCCCAATCTCAAAATGTTAGCTCCAACACTCAAGAGATCGCTGCCGGTATGGAAGAAACCAGCGCTACTACTGAAGAAGTTACAGCTTCTGCAGAAAATGTACATAACGCTGCAGTAAGATTAGCCCAGAAGGCTGAAGAAGGAAATCGTTTAATACAAGAAATCAGGCTTAAAGCCGAAAAGATTAAAACAGATGCCACAGAATCCAGTAAGGTTGTTCACGAATTATATAATGAAAAACAGGCGGGTGTAATAAAAGCTATAGAAGAAGGACAAGTTGTGGCAGAAATACAAAATATGGCTCAGGTAATCTCCGATATTGCGGAACAAACTAATCTTTTAGCTTTAAATGCTGCTATAGAAGCCGCCAGAGCCGGAGAACAAGGAAGAGGTTTTGCCGTTGTAGCGGAAGAAGTTCGTAAGTTAGCAGAGCAATCAGCAGAGACAGTGACCAGTATTCAAGGTGTAATAAAACAAGTCCAAGCTGCCTTCCATAACTTATCTGAAAATGCTAATGGTGTGTTAGATTTTATTGATAATAAAGTTATTGGAGACTACGAAGCCTTAGTTGAAATAGGAGTACAATATCAAAAAGATGCAGATTATGTAGGTAAAATGGTAGAAGAATTTGCTTCTAACGCCCAACAAATTAATCAATCTACTGAAGAGGCCGACAAAGCTATGGAAGAAATCGCTCAGGCTATAGAACAAGCCAATACAGGTACTCAAGAGATCTCTAATACCATAACGGAAACTACAAACGCCATTGAAGAAGTAGCAAATGTAACTCAGAAACAGGCTACCTTAGCAGAAAAATTAAACATGTTAGTTCATAAATTTAAAATTTAAATAAAAAACTTTAACCTAACTTCCCTCAAATAAGAAAGAGCCCCGTTGTTAGGCGGGGTATCATAGGGACAAAAAGTGAACCGGGTATAAATCCCTGTGATGGGGCGGACAGTTTCGGCTGTCCGCCCTTTTCTGTGTTTACGCGGCGGGGCCCGTACTGGCTGATGTGGCGTCGCTGGCGGCGGCAGGGGTATCGTCCATTAAGATGGCATCCCCCTCGTCCAACTCGTCCTCCTGCGCTTTTTCTGGCTCCACCGGTGTGTCCATCAGGCCGATGTCCCGGTTGTCCTGCTAGGCGGTGCGGGAATACTTCTGCGACTTTTCGCCCACCACAATTTTCTCAATGAACAGCCGCAGGATTTCCGGCGTGAGCTCCATAATGTCGCTGCAGCGCTTGGCCTTGTCAATAAACTGCGCGCCACGTTACTCAGTGAGTTTCGGAGCTGTTCCAGCCGTTGCTCCTACTTTGGAAGCTTTTCCCGTAATTCCGCCTGTTCTGTAGTATACTCCGAGGAGAGCAATCGGAAGTGTTCGTTGGGAATTCGTCCCAGCACATTGTCCTCATAGAGCCGCTTGAACAGGGTTGTAGGCTCGCCGTCTCGTCGCTTCAGGGTGTGTCAATCTCACGCTGGATGCGGGCGATCTCCTGCCGGGTTTCGGCGGTGTTCTTGCGAGTGATATGCTCGACAAACAGCTTTTCCTTCTGCCGGGCATAATGGGTAATCCGCTTTAAGTCATCCAGCACAATGGTTTTGAGCTGGATTTCCCGGATGTAGTGGACGGTGCACTCCTCTTTCCCGCGCTTTTTGTAGGTAGAGCACATGAAGTTGTTCTACGTTTCTTTCATGGTATGCGCCCTGTGGAGCACCAGCGTGCCGCCGCAGTCGGCGAAATACACTATTCCAGAAAAAAATTGGGCGTATAAATTTGCTTGGGTGGGCGCTTTTTGTGCTTACGGATGTCCTGCACGATGTCCCACAGCAAGTCGTTGTCGCCGTACAGGCTATCCACGTTGTTGTTGATGGCGATAAAGCGGACACCGTAGCTGGGGAAAATCATCTCCGTATACTGCCCCACCAGTAGATAATCCCTGCCGAGCCATGACATATCCTTGACGACGAGAGTTGCGACCTGATCGCTTTCCACCAGCTATCGGACAGCGTTTCCACAACCTCTCTCATGGTCATGCCCGCCCGGACAATGTAGGATTTGATTTCGTTCCTGTAAGTATCGCTTTTTCTCATGTTGCCTCCATATTTTTTGTTTGCTCCGCCCAAATAGCGAACAAGATGAAAATAGGCAAAAAATACGCTGTATCCGGTTTTTCGCGCCGAGTACAGCGTATTTCGTTTGTGGCACAATCCCACCTAGCAAATGCCTGCTTTTTGGGATTACTGTCTTACGGACATCCGCTCATCTTTAGCCTCATCGCACTCTCGCCAGCATCTCCTCGCCGGAGATTTTACCCTCCACATAATCCCGACGGGCCTGACTGGCGGTGGCGGACCAGGATTTAAACTGTTCCTCGGTCAAGTCCCTACCGCTGTGTTCCTCGGCATATTTCCCCACAGCCCGGTACCTGCGGGAATAGACCTTGTTGTACTCGGTGAGATATTGCAATAAAAACGTGTCGGCTTCAATACCTTTTTCAAAGAACAGCTTTGCCCCCACCTGCTTGCAGGTCCGCTTGCCCCTGTATGGTCTGTTGCAGAAATCCCGCTTACGTTTATCGGTCAGCACGAAATACCGTCCGCAGAGCTTACAATGCTTTACGTACTGTCCGTTTTTCAGCATCTCGGTAAATTCAAAGAACAGCATCTCATCCAGATACTCAATCAGGTAATAGGGCATCAGGCTCACGCCCTCGCCGTCCTGATGCATGATCTCCAGTACGGCTGGAGCAGCAGCGTCCCCAACCTGTCCGGCAAGCTGAAACGCGTCTCCCTACGCTACGGGCGAGGCGGTGGAGCTGGCCAAGGTGCTCGGATACGAAATTATTTGGCAGAAACGAAATAGGTATAATAATTAAAAATGTACGATGCAGTGTATTGCTTCAATACTTCTATTCTATTATTATTGACATCTAAAAACAAAAACACTATAATATCAATACACGATATCGATACTCGATATTTAAGGCGCGGACGGAGGTTACAATGAAAAATAAAATGCGAGGGCCACTGACAGAACCCATGCTTTATGTGCTGATGGCCTTTTTAAAACAAGATATGTGTGGCATTGATATTACAGAATATGTGAACCAGCGTACAGGGGGCCGCGTACACCTTGGCCCGGGTACGTTGTATACGATATTGGCAAAATTTCAGGAGGACGGCCTGATTGAGGAGGTCGCCGTAGATGGCCGCAAGCGAACGTATCATCTGACGGATAAAGGCAGAGAGACCTATATGGGGGAACTGGAACGTCTACAGAAATGCTTACAAGATGGGGAGAATGCGTTGCGATGAGTAAAAAAAGCTGTTGGAAGTTGATACCGGTCAACGGATATGATATTTCTGCCATTGAATGCTACTTAGAGCGCATGGCGGCGCAAGGGTTCCTTTTTTCCATGACCGCCGGACCGCTCACTTTATTCTGCCGCGAGGAGCCCAAAGCACTGCAGTTCCATCTCGAGCCGATACTCAGCAGGGCCGAAGAAGATGCCGAACTGAATGCGCTGTATGAAGATGCCGGCTGGAAGTATCTGGGTATTTTTCGGAACAATTACTTTGTCTTTGCAACGGAGAACCTGGAGGCGGAAGCCCACACCGACCCCGAAGCACTGGACTATGTGCTAAAGCGCTTTTCCAGACAAAAGCTCCTCAGCGGACTTGGACTGCTGGCGTTTAACGTTTTCCTGATCGCACTTTATCGCGACGGATGGCCGGGCAGTTTCGGCTGGACCGAGCTGCAATATTTTCCGGTAGAAAGCATCAGCAAATATCCGGTGCTGCCCTTATTGCTGTCTGTAGCGGGCCTTCTTCTGCTGGATCTTTCCTATTTGCTGGGATTGCTGTGCCTGCGCCGTTGCCGCGTAGTAAAAAGCGCAGGCAGGGTATCCCGTTCCGGTTGTCTCCTGGTGGTGGGCATCTTCGTTCTGATTCCTGTGGCGCTGAACACCATTCAACTGTTCTCCGGACTGGGGTATCGGCCGATTGATTTGGCTGACTCCAATTTTGTTACGCTAAGCGAAATTGAAGGGCCGGAATTTCGTCTCACCGGCGACAGCATGTATGCCATGGACTACATTTCCCATGGCGGGACCCTGCTGGACCCGGAATCCTGGTATCTCCGGCAATATGGAGCCTACTCCCATTTCGATGGTGGGATTGATATCAACAATGTTCCGCACTTGATTTTGTCTATTTCCCGCTATCCCCTGGATTCCCTGGCTGAGAAACGCACACAGGAGTGGTGTGCCTATAGAGCCGGGGAGGAGAATTATCAAAATTTGTTGCCTGTCGATGGTCTGGATGAGGCTTATCTGCTGCAAGGCAATCAAAAATGCTATCTTGTTTTGCGTCAGGGCAGAACTGTTTTGCGTGCAGACTATCAGGGAGAACAAGACCTGAGCGGATTTCTCAAACGCTTTGCACAGATGATGCAAGCTTTGTAAACAGAAATGACTGCGCTCAAAACGAGCAGGAAAGGAGACATCTATGAAAACAGTTTATAAGATCCTTCCCGTATCCATCTTCGATATCCCGGGTTTGGAACAGTGGCTAGAGGAACAAGCCAATCAAGGCCTTTCTCCTGTACATCTCGGTTCCTATGCCAGCTTTACAAAAGACGGCGTACCCGGCACGCGGTACCGTCTGGAGCCTTTGGGGAAAATGGGCACGGAGCCCACGCCGGAGCAGCTGGAATTGTACCACAGCGCCGGATGGGAATATGCCTTTCCCATTGCCCGAGCCTATTTCCTTTTTTATACCACAGATCCCGATGCCCCAGAGCTGTACTCAGATCTGGCCACACGGGGACAGTCTCTGGACCGCTTAGCAAAGCAAATTAAAAGCACCAGGGTTAAACGCTTGCTCATTCCGGTTCTTGTGGTTGTAGTGCTGTTGGCTGCGATGCTCTGGCCAGTAAGTCGTTTTGATGTGCAGCCTGACCGGTGGGCCAACTTTCCGATCCTGCTGCTCTATTTAACCAACCCTATGCTTCTCATTTTCGTCATAACAGTCGCTTTTCAGCTACCACGTGAGTTTCGAGAGTATCGCACACTACTAAATACCCATGAAGCACTAAAAAGCGGGCTGATTCCACCGCCGTCACAAATCTCAGGAAAGAGGATTGCTTTTGAAAATATCTCGCAATTGATACTCCTTCCTGTACTGGTGCTTTGCTTAATTCTAAACTATATCATCCCGCAGAACAAACCGTTATCACAGTTCGAATTGCCCTATGTGTCCCTGTCGGACATGGAAAATAAAGATCTTTTTACTTATGATGAGTTGTTTGGTGAAAGCTCCTACTATTCCGAAGATAAAAATCAGACGAATCGGCAATTCTCACTGCTGTCTCCCGGGTGGTATGAGGTATCGCAGTATCTCCACAGCGCTCAGGCAGGCACACAGACCAACGCTTTTTCGCCCAACCCAGAGGGCGGCAAATACCGCTATTCTCCCAGCTTGGATATGGTCCGCTTTTCGCTTCTGGTGTCCGCTTTAAGCCGGTCTGTGGCAGAAGCGCAGTTGGATGCTTACCGGCTTATCAATGTTTATTGGACCTATGAGGAAGTGGACTATCCCGGCACCGACTTTGTAATTTTGGCGAAGGAAGAGGATGGGATCTGGCAAATGGCCGCTTTGGGAAGCGGAAAGCATGTGGCCGTATTCCGCTACGCCGGGCAGGAGAAATTGGCCGACCGCCTAGATTTGCTTTCCAGCATGGTCAATCCGTAGAAAGCGAAAAGGCTGACCGGTATGATGAAAAGAAAGCTCTTGCCAAGGATTTTCATTTCAGAATAAACATCATAAGCGATGCCTCTAAAAAAGCAAACCAGAATCTCTTCCCACAGGAAAAGTTCGGATTTGCTTTTTTATTTCCGTATCCAGTTTGCCTTATGGGGTGGGTTCACAACTTATCCTTGTGACTTCCCGTTATTATGCTGGGCTCTTCCTTATTTCACCCATTCTTTTGACACGTTTTCTTAATTGGTTTATTATGTAAAGAAAAATAGAAAAAGAGGTATCCAATAAAAATGCAAGAAGTAGTGAATCGCTTTCTTCGTTATGTACAATTTGAAACTACCAGTGATGAAAATTCCTTAACCTGCCCCAGCACTGAAGGACAACTGGTTTTTGCTCGCCAGCTGGTTAAAGAACTGCAAGATCTAGGGCTAACTGATGCTCAAGTAGATAAAAACGGATACGTTATGGCTACTTTGCCTAGCAATACAAAGAAAAAGGCTCCTGTCATCGGTTTTATAGCTCACCTGGACACTGCCCCTGATTTTTCCGGTAAAAATGTTAAACCCCAAATAGTCAAGAATTATCAAGGGGGCAATATTCTTCTTAACAAAGATAAAAATATTTATTTGCGAGAGGATTATTTTCCTGAACTGAAACTATATTACAATCAGGATCTGATAACTACCGATGGAACTACATTGCTTGGAGCTGATGATAAAGCAGGAATCGCTGAAATAATAAGTGCCGTGGCCTATCTTATAGAACACCCGGAGATGGAACACGGCACTATTCGGATAGCCTTCACCCCCGATGAAGAAATCGGCACAGGTACTCAGAACTTTGATATACAAAAATTCGCAGCCAATTTTGCTTACACAGTCGACGGCAGTCAGATCGGTGAATTGGAAACAGAGAATTTTAATGCTGCTTCTGCTACCATCGCCATCAAAGGTATCAACGTTCATACAGGCTCCGCCAAAAATAAAATGGTTAATTCACTTCTTTTAGCCCAGGAATTGCTCAGTCATTTTCCTGCTCGGGAAATACCTGCAAAAACCGCAGGTTATGAAGGGTTTTATCATCTTCATGATATGACGGGTTCCGTAGAAGAAACTGTACTGAGAATCCTTATCAGAGATCACAATAAAAGGAAGTTCCAGTACCGCAAAGACTTTATAGAGTCCTGTTGTAAAGCTCTTAACAAAAAATACAGTCATGATTACATAACTTTAGAAATAAAGGACAGCTACTATAATATGAAGGAAATAATTGACCAGCATCCCCATGTCTTTGAACTAGCCCTAAAAGCACTTCAAGAATTGAATATTAAACCTAAGCTCACACCTATCCGAGGGGGTACAGACGGGGCCCATCTCTCCCACATGGGACTTCCTACCCCCAATCTTTTTGCTGGTGGTCATAACTTTCACGGTAAATATGAGTTTATCCCCATACCCTCTATGGAAAAAGCTGTGCAAACTATCATCAAAATCTGTGAACTAGCAGTAGAAATCTAACTTCATATTATAAAGTAAATAAGTAAAGCAGGGAAAACATCTTGATTTTCTCTGCTTTACTTATTTTTTTAAATTATATTATTCCTGTAAATCTTAACCTTAGTTTTCCGCAAATTGCTCTTCAATATAACTATCTATTTCCTGCTGAGTCACGCCGGAAGTAGTTAATTTAAAGTTAACAGCTTCGCTCCAAAAGTTGCTTTTTTGGGCCATTTTTTTGTATTTCTTAGCCTCAGGACCTTTTCTTTGAGCTCTCATGGAGCTATTGCTGGCAAGCACAGTCATTATTAGTTTGGTCTGTAATAACTGTTCTTTTTCCAACCCCTCATAGTTCTTTTGCAGATAGCCCATTACACCATCGTAATACTCTACAAATTCGCCAAAGGGTATCTCTGTATCCATTTGCAAATATTCCTTCATTTTGGAAAAATAATTTTCCATGGGATAACCAACTCCTTATAAAATGATGTCTTTAAAATTTTACTATACCTGCGTTAGCTTAGCAATTACTATTACCAGCATTATTTTTTCTGGAGACGAAATACTTTAAGATAATCTTTTGCCTTTTTTTGTGCTTCGTGCTGAATTTTGGCTAACTTAGGAAAGCGGTATTTGAGCTTAATTAGTATTTTTTTAGCCCAGGGAGACTTTTTTGATAAAAGATAGAGACCTATTAATAGAAACAGAATTCCCTGTAATACAGGTAAGAATAACCCAGCTATCCCTAGTAGCAAGAATGTCCAGCCTAATATTATTATTAAAAAATCTTTTATTTTATTTTTCATATTACTCCTTCTCTTCCGTTATAACACTTATAAACCCATAATCTTACAGATATCTCTGTACTTATTCTCAAACACCATAAAGGGGGGAAAGCCGGGTCAAGGAAGCTCCCTTTAAATCGATAAAATACCTGCTAGACGATAATCAGCAAAATTAATGGATTTTTTTTGCTCTAAAGCACACACAATATCGGCACTTTTAATAGTATCTCCCTCAATCCCTATCATTTTCCCTCTTTCTCCTTGCATTAATAGCCTTACAGCCTCGGAACCCATGCGGCTGGCGAGAATCCGATCCTGGGCACTGGGGGTCCCTCCCCTTTGAATATATCCTAGGATGGAAAGCCTAGTATCCATACCTGATTCCTGTTTAATCCGCCTTGTCACTTCAACGGAATCAGCCACACCTTCCGCTAGCATAATAATGCTATGCCGTTTTCCTCTACTTCTACCTCGTTCAATATTTTTGATGACACTGCTAATATCCAAGGGTATCTCGGGAATAAGAATTGATTCTGCTCCAGCCGCTAATCCGGCATCTAAGGCAATAAACCCAGAATTTCTTCCCATAACCTCAATAATAAATATTCTCTCATGGGAAGTGGCCGTATCCCTTATTTTGTTGACAGAATCAATAACTGTATTAAGCACAGTATCGAAACCTATAGTTTTTTCTGTACAGGGAATATCATTATCTATAGTTCCCGGAATACCTATTACAGATATTCCCAGCTTGTCCAATTCTAAAGCTCCTCGAAAGGTACCATCTCCACCAATGGCAATGAGTCCCTCGATGCGGGCTTCTTTCATTCGCAATACAGCTTGTTCTCTGCCTTCCGCTGTTTTAAATTCAGGACAGCGGGCTGTTTGCAAAATAGTGCCTCCCCGATGAATAATATCAGCTACAGACCCCAAATCCATTTTCATAAATTCACCCTTCATCAGGCCGCTATATCCTCTTTTTACCCCGATAATCTCACTATCATAATAGATGGCCGTACGTACAACTGCACGGATAGCAGCATTCATTCCCGGCGCATCTCCACCACTAGTTAAAACAGCTATCCTTTTCATTAATTACACCTCCGCCTTCCTTCTCAACAAACTTCTTCGTATGATCCCCCTACATATATGAAGGGTTAATTTGTTTAAGAAAATTCACCTTATTAGCTTATCCATTAACCTTAGTATTCTATCCCGGTTTAACTAACCATTACCACAATCAGATAGAAGCCTGTAGTTAAAGCCTGGCAATCGAGTAGGAGGTAGATAATTATTTTATCTACCGACCTCTCCCACCACCATACGTACCGTTCGGTATATGGCGGTTCGTCATGAATTAATGTATTAGATAATAACGTTCAGATATACTTTTAAATCCGAGATTTGCAA
>JAHDSB010000197.1 GCA_018433015.1 Clostridia bacterium
AAAACCTTTAAGGACTTAAAAGATTGTGCCTGGGCTCAAGATGTGATAGAGACTATGGCTGGAAAAGGCTTGATAGTAGGAAAAAGTGAAGAACAATTTTCACCCCAGGATAATATCACCAGAGCAGAATTTGCAGCTTTGATTACACGCATGCTGAGATCAACAGATCAAGAAGAAAAAGCTCTCCACTTTATTGATGTAGCAGAGCAAAAATGGTATAAGAATAGTGTAGAGAAAGCTTATGGCCATGAATTGATGAAAGGAAAAGGAGAAAATATCTTTGATCCGGAAGGAAAGATAACCAGACAAGAAATTGCAGCAGTAATATCCAATGTTCTACAACAACAGGGATATCTACAAGGAGATTCTGCTAGCTTAGATAATTTTACAGATAAAGGTCAAATAGCCGACTGGGCTAAGGCAAACGTAGCTTTAGCAGCTCAAAATGGAATAATTGCAGGAAACAGAGATGGCAGTTTTGCTCCTCAACAGAAAGCTACACGGGCAGAAGCCGCGGTTATGCTCTATCGCCTATATAAACTAGTATTACAATAAATAATAATGCAATAAAAACACAAAAAACCCTGCCGGATTCTACTCCGGCAAGGTTTTATATATAAAAATCACAATAATTATCTACATAATTATGTCGCAATATTATGAAATGTTATACAATGTTAATAAAGCAAAAGTATGAAAGGTGAAGTAAAATGAGTGCTTTATTAAAAAGAAAAGGGATTAGAGTGTTGTTAATTTTGTTCAGTCTGTGGCTAATAATTACCCTATATTATTATTCGTGTCATGTAATTAATATAGATAGGCATATTATCGATGAAAAAATTGAATGGAATGATGCCATAATTAAATTTGAGGAACTAGTTTTATGTGATGCAAAAAATAAGGATAGGATGAATGATGGACGTTGGGAGACGACTTGGAATATAGCTAGCAAATTACCTACTTTTTTACAGCGACCTTTTTTAGAGATATGTTACTTTTATTATAATCCTTATTTAGAAAATGAATATTACGATGATAAGTTTGCATATGTAGAGATGCGGGGTAGAATAATTACAAAAAATAAGGATGGAAATAAAATTAATAATATTTTTGATAGCATTTTTTTAAGAGATAATACGGGGCGAGGATATAGCAAGAAACGTGAGTTGTGTCAGTCTGATAGCAGTAATATTAGTTATTTCTACATTGGCGGAGATATTTTTTCTAGGGATTTTAAAGAAGTATATGTAGGAGTAAAAGATGAGACTGGTAAAGCTCTATTCTCTGTTCCTATTAAGCCTGATTGGCAACGGGAAACATATAATTTTTTCAAAAAGAAACCTACGGAATATTATTTCCTAGATCCTGCAAACACAGTATCTGAATTTATTAAGAATCGAGATAAGGAAAGTTATAAAGATTATATATATGAAGAAGTAGAGACATTTCCTTGGGAAAATATGGACCATGAATACTGGAAGAAAGATAGCGTTTATATAATTCCCGAAGCAGTTAATTATCTGGGGGAATATAAGGAATTTGCTGATGTGTACGTTACAAGAATAAAGTTTAAAGAAGATGAAATCAAAATTGGCCAGCAAGATATTTATTTGATTGATACGGGCAAGAAGTTTAAGATTATTGATATTAGTCCTTTAATAAAAATGTAATTGTAGTATACGGGGAGAAAATATATGGGACGAAAAGAGAGTGGTACAACGTGGCCCCACTATTATTCCGAACGGCTCAAACAAAAACTTAATAGGATACGTTCTGTATCCACCACAATTATCGAGGCACCGTCCGGGTATGGCAAGACTACGGCAGTACGGGATTTCTTAGAGAGGGAGATCCCTCACAATACACCTGTTTATTGGTTTATTTCCATGAATGAAACGCCTTCCGCAGGCTACCGGCGCCTCTGCCGAGAAATCGATAAAATAGATAGCCGGGTAGGCGAATGCCTCTTGCGAATAGAACTTCCCAATGCCGCCACCATCGGTGAAACTTGTGATGCCTTGCGGACCATACAGTGCAGATATGAAACCTATCTGGTAATTGATAACTTTCAATTCCTGCACAACGCGTTGTTGCCTGATTTTTTTACCGCTCTAATCGAGCATGGCGGTAATGGCCTACATATAATTATTGTGACTCAGATGCTCAAACGGAGTATGCTAACTATAGTGGCAAGTTATGGAGTTTGGCACGTTACTGCCGCCGACTTGCGACTGGAAGCCGATGATATTCGCAATTATTACGGTCTTGCAGGAGTGAGAATTACTCGGGATGAAGCCCAGAAAGTGGAGCGCTGTACAGGGGGATGGATTGTGGCCGTCTATTTGCAGCTCTGTGCTTTTCGGAGCACAGGAACCTTCTCCAATACTGCAATTCTACTACTCATGGAACATTTGGTCTGGGATACCTTAAGGAAAGAACAGCAAAACTTTCTACTTTGGCTATCCCCTTTTGAAGTGATTACCATACAACAAGCCTGTATCCTTAGCGGCTGTGAAGCATTGCCTCAGTATGCTTTGGATACACTGGCCAATCCCTTTATTCGCTATGACCCGGCTGAACGGCGATATGAGTTGCACAGCATTCTCTCTGAGCTTCTGGTACAGAAGAGAAAGGAATGCGGAGTTATTTTTGAGCACCAGTGCCTGTTGCGAGCGGGAGATTATTGTCGTGATAGAGGTATAATTGATAAGGCTCTTTATTTTTATAGGGAAATCGTAGATTATGAACGGATGCTGTCTTTAAATTTATCCCGGCTGATATTTGAGAATATTGGAAATATACCTACTTATGAGATAGCCCTTAGTATTGCTAAAAACTGCCCCTTAGATATAAAAAAAAATAACCCTCTTTCCCTGCTGAGGATTGCCTGGGCTCTGCTGGCGAGTGGAATAACTGAGGAATTTGATTCCCTAATGGAAGAACTAGATGGTTTTTTAGAGGAAAGCAGTACTGAAGAAAACTCTCTGTTGCGTGGAGAATGGTTACTGTTGTCTTCCTGGCGATGCCTGCCTCGTTTGGATGACATGATCGCCCTTTTACAGCAGGCCGTTCCCCTATTTAACGGCACATGTTCTCGAGTCATCTTGCCCGAGATGCCGTGGTGCTTCGGGGACTATTCCCAAATGGCTGTATTTCACAGCAAACCGGGGGATGCTGATCGAGAAGCCGCTGCATTGGAGCAATATATTTCCTTGTATTCCTCGATGACGGGCGGACACGGTAGCGGTGCGGATGTACTATTTCGCGCGGAGCTGGCCCATTATCGGGGAGAGTTGAGGGAAGCAGAGGTATTGGCTTATAAGGCCAGCTTTTTGGCGGAAAGCAAACAACAAAGCATGATCCAGCTTGGCGCAGCCTTGCATTTGGCCGAAATTGCGGTGGAAAAGTCCGACATGGCAGGTTGGCAGAGTGCCCTTAGTTCCATGGAACGGGCTGCATCATATCCCGGGCAGAACAATTTTGTGTTGCGATCTGCGGTAGACATGCTACGTGGCCTGTTACTCAATGAATTGAAATGTCAAGATCGTATTGCCGACTGGTTAAAAAACGGCGATGCTTCAGGGAAAATACTTCCGGCCATGGAACGCAACGTACTGTTTGTACGGTTATGCTATTTGATGCATGAAGGGAAATTTTCCTGTATGACGGGAATGGCTGAAGCAGGCCGGGAGTCCCTTAGCCCCGCTAATGTTTTAGCAGATACGTTACTTTCCCTGTTAGCCGCCATTGGCCATATATCCATGGGCAATAAGGGCCGTGCTGAAGAGCTTTTAGAACATGCTACGGAAAAGGCGTTACCCGACGGTTTTGTATACCTATTGGCCGTGTATTACTGGATGCTGCAAGGCTTACCGGAGAAATTGATTCAGGAAAAATATCCTGAATGTCTGCCTAGTTTTATTGAAATTAAGGAACGTTTTATTACCGGTTTTACGACTCTGCATACTGGGCTAATTACAGCTGAACTGGCCGACGGCCTGACAACTCGGGAGCGGGAGGTGGCGTTGCTGGCGGCCAAGGGATTGCGGAATAGTGAGATCGCAGATAAGTTGATGGTGACGGAAAATACTGTACGTTTCCATCTGCGTACCATATTCCAGAAGCTGGATATCGATCGTCGTGCTAAGTTGGCGGAAAAGTTAAAATAGATTTTTTTCCTAAAAACCGTCCATTCGGACGGGGGAAAAATTGGAAAACTATCCTATAATTGTTGTAGGATAGTTTTTTTATGTACTAAAAGAAAGGAGATTTAAAGGATGAGCTATATCAAGGCCGTACTACCGCTTAAGGACTATCGTTTATTGATGGAAATGGAGAGCGGCAGTGTAGTAGTAGTAGATCTCTCCGACAAGCTTAAAACCATGAAATACGTGGAGCTTACCGATCAAACTTTATTCAAAACCGTCGGAACCGACGGTGATTATGTTATCTGGGGCGGGGGACGGTTGAAGCTTACTGTAAATGAACTGATGGAAGTTATTTTGCTAGGTTGATTCTCTTTAATTTACCCGTCTCCTGGTCGGCAATAACAAAAGGAGAGCTATCCTTTGACCTGTTTTAAAAAGGAGGTTTGATTAGGATATGAAAAAAAAGTACAGCGGAAAGAGGGGCGTATATTCGCTGCTAGTGGGAATGTTAGTATTTAGCCTGATATTTTCTACTTGGCTTGTCCCACCCGTGCAGGCTGCTACATTAAGCCTCAGTGAAGCCCAGGCAGCGAATAAAAAAATTAGTGGAGGTTTTCGCCATTCCCTGGCTGTGACCGGTGAGGGTCGAGTAGTTGCGTGGGGGTCCAACCAATGGGGTCAGGGCAATGTACCTGCAGACTTGCATGATGCTGTGGCTGTGTCTGCAGGAACAGCTCACTCCTTGGCCTTGACGCGCGAAGGTAAAGTGGTGGCATGGGGGTGGAATGATGTACAACAGTGTAGTATCAACGGATTGACCGATATTGTGGCCATATCTGCAGGCACCTCTTTCTCTCTAGCTCTGAAGAGAGATGGGACAGTGGTGGCATGTGGGAGTAACATCGGTGGAAAATGTGATATCAATGGAGAGACTCAAGTTGTGGCTATATCGGCAGGATTACATCATTCCTTGGCCTTAAAGAGTGATGGTACGGTGGTTGCGAAGGGGTCCAATTCGCATGGTCAATGCAATATCAACGGGTTGACCGATGTTGTGGCCATATCTGCAAGGGGGTTAAACTCTCTGGCCTTGAAGAGGGATGGTGCGGTGGTTGCGTATGGTTATAACAAATTTGGACAGTGCAATGTACCTATAGGTTTACAAGATGTTGTGGACATAGCGGCAGGAGATCATTCCCTGGCTCTGCAGAAAGATGGCAAAGTGGTTGCATGGGGAAACGACCAAGAGGGTCAGTGTAGAAATATCAACGGACAGACGGGGGTTGCGGGTATAGCTACAGGAGACTTTCACTCTTTGGCCTTGAAGAGTGATGGTACGGTAATTGCAATGGGGAGTAACACTTATGGACAGTGCAATATCCCCTCGGGCTTAGATCTCTTAGGGAAACTTTCCAGTTTGCAGCTTAGTACTGGAAGTCTCTCACCCGCCTTTGCCCCTGAGCATACGAATTATATCGTTGAAGTGCCGAATAGCGTTAATAAGTTGGATATAACTGCTGAAATGGCGGTACCATCAACATTTTATAAATTAGAAATAACCGGTAATACATTTCTTAGACCCGTTTATCCGGTAGATGGTCAACCCGAAACCGTTATGCTAGTACCAGGATGGAATAATGTGGATGTAGCTGTGGTGGAAAAAAGTACCGGATTAACCCGTACTTACAAAATATTCATAGAGCGTAAAAGAGATACGGAACCTCTGACAATTATTGATATCAATCCTAAAGGCTCCGATGTTCCCCGAAGTACATCATCCATCCAATTGGATTTTAACAAAACGGTTGATAATCCTAAAAGCAAAGAAATCACCATTTCTGTAAGTGAAGTTGTTTATTCGGCAGATGTTAGGTCTGCCTCCTGTTGGGGCAACACCGCTGTTCTACCCTTTAGTGCTTTTAAAGATAGGGACAATGATGTTCTTTCCCTGGCTTATGCCTCCGAATATAGCGTAACCGTTCCGGAAGGAGCATTTCAGCACTTCAGAGGCGGATTACCACCTATGTACTCACTAGCAGAACATTGGACATTTACTACGGAAGAAGAGCCTCTTGTGCCTGCGGCTTCTCCTCCTAGCCTGACCATAGATAAAGGGAAGACAAGTGCTTTTACTGTTGCGTTAGGACAGGGCAACGCAGCAGCTACTTCCGCAAAGATCAGAGTAAGTAATGAAAAGGTTGCGACTGTTGACCGAACCACTGTAAATACACCAGGTATGATAACGGTCACCGCCCTGGCTGTAGGAAATAGCGATATTACTATAGAATTTGACGATCCGGCAAAAACCGTAGAAACCGTCAGGGTTGAGGTTCAAGCTGTACCTCCCGTGTGGCCTGCAGATAGCAGCCTCACTGCCGGCGAAACCACCTCTACCGCCACTACCCTAAATTGGACGGCAGCCCAAGACCTTTGGGGCGTTACCGGCTATAAGCTGTTTCAAGGTGGAGCAGAACTGGATACGGTGATGGGAAATGTCTACAGCTATGATGTTACAGGGCTTTCACCTTCCAGCACCTATTTATTCCAGGTGCAGGCAGGAAATGCAGACGATGCCTGGACGACCGATGGACCCCACGTTATGATTACGACGGAGGTGGAACCCGATGTGCCTTCGGTTTCTCCCCTTAGCCTGACCATAGATAAAGGGAAGACACATGATTTTACTGTAACTTTGGGACAGGGCAGTACAGTAGCTACTTCTGCAGATATCAGTGTAGGTGATGAAAGGATTGCAGCGGTAGACCGGACGACTATAAGCGCACCAGGTAAGATAACGGTCACCGGCCTAGCTGTAGGAAATACCGATATCACTGTAGAATTCGATGATTTGGCAAAAACCGTAGAAACCGTTAGCGTTGAGGTTCAAGCCGGATCTCCCGCGTGGCCTGCAGATAGTAGCCTCACTGCTAGCGGAACCACCTCTACCGCCACTACTCTAAATTGGACGGCAGCCCAAGATAATGGGGGTGTAACCAGCTATAAGCTGTTTCAAGATGGAGCAGAACTAGCTACGGTGACGGGAAATGTCTACAGCTACGATGTTGCTGAGCTTACACCTTCCAGTACCTATACCTTCCAAGTACAGGCAGGAAATGCAGACGGAGTCTGGACAATAGATGGACCGACAGCTACGGTGACTACCACATCATCCGGTGACAGCAGTGGAAGCTCAGAAAAGTCCCAATCTTCACCCTCGGTAAAGGCTATTCTTACGGCAGGAACATACCAGCAAAAATTGAAAGTCAGCATTAATAAGGCAAATGGTACGGCTTCTACAAGGGTCAATTCAGATATATTAAATCAAGGTTTTGAAAATTCATTAGCTAGTAATGATGGGGTAAGAAAGGTAAAAATTGAGATACCTAAAGTATCCGGCCTGGATACCTATTTGCTGGAGCTGCCAGCAGCAAACCTTTCTTCAGCTTTAGGGGAAATAAGCATAGAAATGGTCAGTGAAGCAGGAACCGTTATCCTTCCCGGCAATATGTTGGCAGGCTTGGAACTTGAAAATAGGGAAAATATCGGCATTAGCATAAGTAAAATTGATAAATCTATACTTCCCCAAGATCTCCGAGATAAGATAGACAACAAACCCGTAATTGAACTAAAGCTCACAGCAGGAGACAAGAAAATTGAGTGGAACAACTCCGCAGCGCCGGTTATGGTATCCATACCCTATACACCCACAGCAGAAGAATTGGCTAATCCCCAGCATATTGTCATCTGGTACATCGACGGAAACGGTAATATAGTTTCCGTACCCAGTGGACGTTATGATCTTGTTAACGGTACTGTAAGCTTTACTATAACCCATTTTAGCTACTATGCTGTAGCCTATGTACACAAGACCTTTAAAGATCTGGAAAGTGCTATTTGGGCCAAGAAACCCATCGAGGTTATGGCCTCCAAGGGGATCATCAATGGTACCGGTGTTCATACCTATTCACCGCTAGCCCATATTACCAGAGCCGACTATCTTGTAATGCTTGTCAAGACTTTGGGATTGACGGCAGATTTCCACAGTAACTTTGCAGATGTCTCAAGGGATGCTTACTATTATGAAGCTTGTGGTATCGCCAGAAAGCTAGGTATTGCTGCAGGTAGCGGAGATAATCTCTTCAAGCCGGCGGAGAATATTTCTCGGCAAGACATGGTGGCGCTTACTGCTAACGCTCTCAGGAAATTCAGAGGGTTGGAAATTACAAGTGACCTCACCGTACTGGATAAATTCAGTGACAAAGGGGATATAGCCGGATATGCAGTAAATAGTCTAGCTACTATGGTTAAGGAAGGGTTAATTTCCGGCTCCGGCAATAAGCTGAATCCCCGTGCTTATACTACCCGCGCTGAAGCTGCTACATTTCTGTACAGGATATACAATAAAGTGAAACTCCATTAGTGAGAGTTATCTAAATCAGATAGCAATTAGTAAAACCCTGCCGGATTTATTTCGGCAGGGTTTGTTGCTGATTATCTAGCATTTCAGCTAATTGATCTTGCAATTTGTAAATATTCTCATGTAGTTGTTCATACTGATCCTGAGATAATATTATTTTAAATTCTTTTCTTTTCTCGTCGTACCCTAAATTGTAATCACCTGGCTCCATAGAAATACTAATTTTCTTCAGAATATCGTTAATATTAGTCAAGGTTTCTTTATTATATTTTTTAGTTTCAGCTAAATATGATTCTAAATATTTTTGGAGATCGTGCAGAGATAGGTACAAAATTTCTAGATCCTGATATAAATCAGAAGGTGGTTTAATTACTTTTTGATTAATGATAGTGTTTCTAAAATCGCAATTTAGAGTCAGTTTAAATATGGGAATAAGTTTTTCTATTACGGCCATATCAGAGATAGCTTTAGTTATATGTTCATTTTTCTCAGTTCCTAAGTAGTTGCTCAAGTTAAAAGAGAGATCATTCATCTTAGCTTGTAAATTACCGTAAGTTTGGTAGTAAATTGTAGCAGAATTAAATTCAACATAGTTGTATGGTTTAATAATATTGTAAATAAACAAGCATACAAGTAATGACAACAATAATAAAGTATATTTGTAATCTTTTTTCACGTTAACCTCCCAGTAATTTCACGTAGTGAAAGAAGTATCTTGAATTCTTAATATTGTCATCTTATTCTTCATAGGAATGCTCTTACTTTTTATATTTTATACTTTCCTCTAGTACCTCCCACCAGCCTGTAAGATCTATCGTTTTTAATGGTGTAAGTACTTTTTCAAATAGACCGGGCCAAAACTAAGATCTGGTTCAGTTACTAACCCATCACCTAGTAAGTGATAAATAGTGGCTATTGCTTCAAGTGTTTCTTGTTCCTGTTCAGATATCTTAAAGGGCCAGGAAGACCTTTTTAGAAATTCAGTATTTAAAGTATAGAGGTTTTTATTTATGATACTCATGATATCCTGTGTATAAAGGATTTCGTCTGTTGTTTTGAAATGAGTTTTATTGCTAGCTTTAAGCTTATACTCAATTTCTTTACTTACCGAATAAACTGTATTCCAGGCAGAAAATATTTCATTAGTATCTTGAGCTTCTTTTGTACCTAAATTAGTTGTTTTTGCAATAAAATTATCAAGATTATTTGCCATTACCAAATAGTTGCTAACAATAAGTTTAAAGTTATTAAGAGCTGCAGCATGTTCGAACTTTTTAGTAGACCGTGCTATCTCAAATTGGTATACATTTAAAAATAATGAAATGAGCAGAATAAAACCCATTATTTCCTTAAATCTACTTTTGGTATCCAAAATAGCATCCCTGCCTTATTTAATAGATGTTCAAAGCAGTAACTTAAAAACTTATATAATCATAATATCACAAATATTGTGAAAAAAAGCCTGTTGTCAAAGTCCCGTGATACCTTTCCTACTTTATATGATACAAATTTACAATATTCCCCTTGGCATTAGGGAGTAGAAAGAATAATATATAAGATGAAATTATTTTCAGGAGGAAAAAAATGGTGTGTATTATTGGGATTACCAGTAGCTTTAAT
>JAHDSB010000049.1 GCA_018433015.1 Clostridia bacterium
TCTCAGCAAATCTTAATATACCAAACGTTGAGGTGTTTTTGTATGTCTTTTTTAAAAAAAGCAAGTACTATACTTAAACAAATTCAACCATTAGTGGAATTTGTTTTTGTCACCTTTATTTAGGTGCGAAAGTTGAGTTATTACATTTAATTTTTATGAGTAAGATAAATAATCTTCTAGATATGTAATTACCTAAAAGGATGAGGTTGATTATGAAACAATTATTTTTGATGGTAAATGATGGATCTGTAAAATTAATAGATTGTCCCGTACCAAAAGTAAAAGAAAATTTTGTTATTGTTGAAACTTTATATACTGTTGTAAGTGCAGGAACTGAAAGAGGCTTAACATCTTTTGGAGGAAAGAACTTAATTCAGAAAGCTTTGGAAAGACCAGATCAAGTAAAAAAAGTTCTTGAAAAAATGTCTACGGATGGAATTCTAACAACTTTAGATTCTGCATTTACACGACTAAAAGAACCAATGCCTATGGGATATTCTGGCGTTGGAAAAGTTGTTCAGTGTGGAAAGGGTGTAACAGAGGTAGAAGTTGGAGATTTAGTAGCTATGGCAGGGCAATCGTATCATAGCGAAGTAAATAGAGTTAATAAAAATCTAATTGTTAAAATTCCAAATGAGCTTAAAGATTATCGTCAAGGTGCTCTATGTGCATTAGGTGGTATTGCATTACAAGGTATTCATCAAGCACAAGTGGCACCAGGAGAAACTGTTGCTGTGATCGGAATGGGGTTACTTGGACATATTACTTCAAGAATATTGGACGCTTATGGTTGTGATGTTATTGGCTATGATATTAAAGATAAATCATTAAATGGTACAAATCTAAAATCGTTCATTTTGTCTAATGATGAGAACGCTGAGGATAAAACCAAATCATTAACAAAAGGACGTGGCGCTGATAAAGTAATAATAACTGCAGCTGCAAATGGTAATGAACCTATGGATTTAGCAGCTGCGATAGCTCGTGACCGTGGAATTATTTGTATGATTGGTGTTACTCAAATGAACATTGATCGACGTCCCTATTATGAAAAGGAGTTAACTTTTACTATTGCTAGATCGTATGGACCTGGAAGATATGATCCGAATTATGAAGAAAGAGGAATTGATTATCCTATTGGATACGTTAGATTCACGGAGAGGCGGAATCTTGAAGAGGTTATTAGATTAATTGCTAATAAACGGGTAGATTTTTCTGATTTAATTACCCATGAAATAGACTTTGATAATGCAGATAGAGCGTACGAAATAATTACGACAAATAAAAATAATGAGAATTATATTGGAATTTTATTAAAGTATACATCAAATGAAAATAAGTGGTTAAACAAAGTAGTAAATAAACAAAAGAAGACAAAGGTCGACGCAGATAAAATTTCAATCGGATTAATTGGTGCGGGAAACTTTGCCAAGAACACTCTTTTACCGATTATGAAGGACACAAAATTGTATCAGTTTAAGGGATTAGCTACAACTGGAGGAGTAGGTACTTCGCAGGCACAAGATGTATTTTCATTTGAATACACTACAAACAATTATAAAGACCTTATAGAGGATTCCAATATTGATTTAATTGTTATTTCAACACAGCACAATACACATGCAAAGTTTATTGTTGAGGCCCTAAATGCAGGTAAGCATGTATATTGCGAAAAGCCGATGTGCTTAATGCTTGAAGAATTGGACAAAATTAAAGCTTCATATGAGAAATCTAGGGGAGAATTATTTATTGGTCTTAATAGAAGACATGCCCCTTTGATTAAAAAAATCAAGAAAGATCTTTCTACTGATAGAATCCCAGCTGTTTATAACTATATTGCTAATGCTGGTTTTATTCCAAATGATCATTGGACACAAGACGAAAAAATTGGTGGTGGAAGAATTATAGGAGAAGCTATCCACTTTATAGATGTAATCCAATATCTCGATGGAAGTGAGTTGGAATCGCTTGAAGTTAAATTTGCCAGGAATGATGCTTATCCTAAGAATGATAATGCCTTGATTTCTCTTAAATTCTCTTCTGGAGCTATCGGAAATATAATATATACCTCAATGGGGTCTAAGAAGTATCCTAAAGAACAGCTTAGAGTGTTTTCTAATGGACAGGTATATGAGATGGATAACTATATTAAAATGAATCAGTATGGTAATGTCAAAAATTCAAAAGTTAAATTAAGGCAAGATAAAGGTATTAAGGATGAATATAAGTATATCTATGATGTATTGAAGGGAAAAGAAAAAAACACTTCAATTAGAGATGCTTTTTTAAGTCACGAATTTCTATTAGAGTCCTTACAAATTAAATGATATTTAATTACGGGGGATGTATAAATTTTGAAGGTTAAAAATGTAATAATATTGGGAGCAGTACCTCCTCCTATTGGGGGGGTTACTGTTCATACATTAAGACTTATTTCAGGCCTAAAATCTTTAGGATACAAATATGAATTTGTTAATTTAAGACCTATAACTGAAAAAGATAAGTTTAATATAAAAAAGTATATTTCTAATGTTCTCAGGATTTTAAAATCAAGGGATATAGACGTTATACATTACCAACTCAATAACTTATTCGAGTTAGCTTTATTTGTGATGATAAGTATAATTATAAGGAGTCGAATCATAACGACTGTTCATAGTTTTCGACCAGAACTATTTAGTAAAATAAAAAAAACGATTTTTAATTTGATCAAGAGAACAAGAACAGAGTTCATTGCTCCTTCTAAGACAACAAAAGAAGCATTGGTTGCCAAAGGAGTAAAATACGAAAATATTCGTGTGTTAAATACTTTTTTACCTCCTTCTGAATCTGAAATTAACGCAAAAATTTCTAATGAGATTATGGATTTTATTGATAAGAGAAGTAAGATTATTGTTGCAAATGCATTTAAACTATATCGAGATGATTTAGGCGTGGATGTTTACGGATTAGATATGTGTATTGAAGCTTGTAAAGCTATTCCTGATACAAATTTTATTTTTTGCGTTCCGCTAATAGGTGATCAGAATTATTATAATGAATGCGTAAAAAAAATCGAAAAATATAATATTGGAGATAGATTTTTGATAGTAAATAAGAATATTTCTTTAGTTTCGCTTTTAAAGTATGCAGATTTATTTGTAAGACCAACATCTACGGATAGTTTTGGGGTTTCTGTTGCAGAAGCACTAGCAATGGGCGTTCCTGCAATTGCATCTGATGTATGTGAGCGTACTGAAGGAGCCATCCTATTTAAATCGCGCAATATTGCTGATTTTATTTTAAAAATAAAATTTAGTCTGAAATCAAAAGAAAGAGGAGCTTTGAACATTATAAATCGTAATTATTTAAAAAAGTACATGAAGCTGTATACCTAAAGCCCAGAATTAAAGCAGAAATATCTATTGTAATAAAATTGGCAAAAATAATATAGCGTAATATAAATAGTTAGTTAAGAGATACTTGGGGGAATAATTAAATGAAAAATATTGTATATGAAAGATCAATAAATAACTCAGGGAAAAAAGTACTATCTATAAATCACAAGTTATTTTATAGTATAATGTCTATGAGTTGTTTATACCTATTTGCAAATCCTATACTTAAATGTATCGGACAAGTCTCCATTATATGTATATTTATGTTATGTATTAATGATTTGTTGCTTCGTAATCAAAAAATAAAATTAAATGATCTGTGGATATGTTTTTTTGTTTTTCTAAGCTATAGTATTATTTTTTTAATGCGAAATTTAACAATTAATGCTGTTTATTCATGTACATTACAAGTTATAATATTAATCCCTATATGTCTTTATTCTTCAATTACACTGGAAAAAAAATCAATAGATAACATTTTCAAAGGTGGCAAAATACTTTATTTTATATTACTTATTCCAGCTATTATAATAGTATTTCATGGTAAGAATAATACTGTTACTATGTTTAATGAATATTTTTCATTGGCAATTTATAAAATAATGTTTCCCTGTACTTTTTTTTTCATAGCGAAATCAAAAATCAAGCTATTTAAAATAATTATATTTTCCTTTATATTTTTAGCTATTGGTGAACGAACAGCATTTTTATGTTTATATATTATTTATATTACATATATATTTCTCGGACATTTTAAATATTTCAAATTTATATGTAGAAGTTTTTTTAAATTTTTTTGTCTATGTATTATAATGTTTCCATATATTTATGTAAAACTACAATATACTAGTTTAGGACACTGGCTTAATAGCATATCTATACAGTATACTGGTGGTAACTTTTTTTCTGGTAGAAATCGTATATGGGAAGTTGCATTAGAATACTTTCTAAAATCACCATTTTTTGGATATGGCTTTGATAATAACATTTTAGCATCAAATGAAATATTCCTTTCAACTCATAGTACATATATATATTTACTTTTACAGGGTGGAATTATTGGACTGATAATTTTCTTATTATTTATGTGCTCTATATGGAATAATTATTTAAATGGATTAAATGATGACATTGTCCGGATGTCAGCAGCTTATTTTATCGGAATTATGGTTCTTGCATGTTTTGAGTTAACATTAATAATAAATTCTATAACAATATCTTTGTTCTTATGGTTAGTCATAGGTATTGGGTTTATACAGAAGAATAATAAATCCTCTATTTTTAAAATTCAATAATGATCCCCTAATATTAAAATTGGATGATAAATAATTATAAGATATAATAGAAGAAAGGATATTATTATAAATGAAGAAATTTATTATTAAAATTGTAAATTTTATGTCAAGATTTATTAAAAAAGATAATAAATTGATTACATTACTTTTTCAAGGCTATTCAGGATCTAATATTTCACCAATTATCGAAAGAATAAGAAACAACGAACTAGGTAATTTTAATGTAAAAATTATTCGAATAGATAAAGAGAACGCAAAAACACAAAGTAAGAGTCTAATTGTTAAAATAATTAATAGATATTCCTTATTAAAAGATATTTATTTAAGTAGGATGGTAATTACTAGTCATGGTTATTTCAGATTGAGACATGATTGTATAATGATAAATTTATGGCATGGAATGCCTTTTAAGGGTATGAGTCTTATGAATAAATCAAAAACAGATACTATTGGTTTTATTAAAGACGATTATTTCATATCAACTTCAGAATTTAACAATACTGTTATGAACTCTTGTATAGGATTGGAAATAGATAAATACCGTATAACTGGTTATCCCAGAAATGATTATTTTTTTAATCAAGATGGACCAGCTAATCTTGAAAAATTAATCGGAAGGAAAATCACACAAAAAGTTTTACTTTATATGCCAACATATAAAGAGATAAAAGATAATGATATTAGAATAACCAATTTTTTTGGATTTGATAAATTTGAGTTTGATGAATTTAATTCATTTTTAAAAAAGAATAAATATTTATTTATTATAAAATTGCACCCAAATGAAGAAAAACGATTTCATGAAATATATTCAAAATTCTTAAGCGATAATATTTTTATGCTTGATGGAAAAATTTTAGAAGAAAATAAAATGGATTTATATAAAATAATAAATGCTATTGACTTATTAATAACTGATTATTCTTCGATATATTTTGATTATTTGTTACTAAATAGGCCAATTGTTTTTAATCCGTTTGACCTCAATGAATATAGAAAAAGCAGAGGATTATTATTTGAACCATATGATTTTTGGACACCTGGACCGAAATGCGTTGATCAAGATAATTTGCAAAAAGAAATAGTTAAGTCTCTTAATGAACGTCATTATTATGAAAAACAACGAGAAATTATCAAAAATATTATTCACAAATATCAAGACGGAAACTCAACGGACAGAGTAATGAAATTAATCAAAAATGCATTGAAAAATTAGTTGTAGAAGGTTAAAATTTATTAGTTGTGATTAAATAATTTAATAGTGTTGAAATCTCTTTTTAGCGAATTGTAATAAAGAAATGAACAAATAGAGTATAGAGGCGAAATAATGAAAAAAACGGCATTAATATTAATGGTGCTGACAGTGATATCAAAAGTACTAGGATTATTGCGGGAGGTGACTTTATCATATTTTTATGGAACTTCAAATATAAGTGATGCATATTTGATTTCTCAAACAATCCCGGTTGTAATTTTTTCTTTTGTTGGTGTGGGTATATCTACTGGATATATACCGATTTATACAAATATAGAACAAAAGCAAAGTACTGAAAAAGCAAATCATTACACAAATAATTTATTTAATATACTTGTGGCCATTTGTATTCTTATTATTATATTTGGAGTAATATATGCCAGACAAATAGTTGCATTATTTGCATCGGGATTTGATAGAAATACATTGAATTTAGCTGTATTTTTCACTAGAATAAGTTTGATAAGCATAATATTTACAAGTTTTATTCACCTTTTTAGTGCATTTCTACAACTGAAAAATAATTATATAGTACCTGCATTGGTTAGTGTACCGATGAACTTGCTAATTATAGTATCAGTTATAGTAAGTAGTAATGGGAATATTTATATACTAGCAGTAGGCAGTGTTTTTGCAATATTATCGCAAGTTATTTTTTTTACTCCGTTTGTTTACCGTAAAGGTTATCGTTATAGGCCTATTATAGATTTACATGACAATAATATTAAATCAATGTTGATATTAGTATTACCAGTTATATTGGGAGTAGCTGTAAATGATATTAATGTACTGATTGATAGAACATTAGCATCACAAATAGCAGTTGGAGGAATATCAGCACTAAACTACGCAAATAAATTAAATAGAGTGATACATGGAATATTTGTTTTATCAGTTTCAACAGTTATTTATCCAAAAATATCTAAAATGGCTACAAATAATAATACTTTAGGATATAAAAGTGCAATTTCAGAAGCTGTAGTAGCAATCAATTTGCTTTTATTACCAGCTACTGTTGGAATAATGATTCTTGGAGAACCAATAGTAAGGATTTTGTTTGGTCGTGGTGCATTTAATATTCAAGCAATTAAACTTACATCAACAACTTTATTTTTTTATTCAATTGGTATGTTAGGTTTTGGTATGCGGGAAGTGATATCTAAAGCTTTTTACTCCATGCAAGATACTAAAACACCTATGATAAATGCAACACTTGGAATGATTATAAATATAGTTTTAAACATTATTTTATCAAGGTTTATGGGGATTGGAGGCTTAGCATTAGCTACTAGTATTTCAGCAACGATTACTTCTGGCTTAATGTTTATTAGTCTAAGAAGAAGTATAGGCCCACTAGGGATGAAAAGAATAATAGTGTCATTTTTTAAAATATTATTTGCTTCATCTTTAATGGGATTATTAGTAAAAATTTCTTATAATCACTTTATAAACCTTTTGAACCAGTATTTTTCGTTGGTTTTAGCAATTTCAATTGGAGCTACAGCATACTTCCTCTTAATCTACTACATGAAAATTGAAGATGTAGATATGATTATTAGTGTTGCTAAGAAGAAACTTAGAAGAAAAAGGTAGATTTATAATTATTTAGATATAAAGATAATGCAAATATTTTACACCATATTTTGTATATACAATTTAAATATATAGCTGATTTTAAATAAAGTTTTTAGCTATCATGAATGAAGCCTAATCCATTTTTGGGAGGTATACCATGTTAAATTTTGCAGTTGGACCAGTAATGATGGAAGACGAAATATTGAAAATAGGTTCTAAACAAATACCATATTTCAGAACAGAAGAGTTTTCGAATCTTATGTTGGAGAATGAAAAGTTATTAAAGCAATGCGTTAACGCACCAATTTCATCGAGGGTAATTTTTTTAACTGCATCAGGGACAGCGGCTATGGAAGCAACGGTAATGAATCTGTTTACTAATAAAGACAAGGTATTGGTTATAAATGGCGGTAGTTTTGGGAAGAGATTTAAAGAAATTTGTGATACGCATTATATAGAGTCAGATGAAATTAAGCTTAATTATTGTGAAGCTCTTACTAAGGCACACTTTGCACCTTTTGAAGATAAAAATTATACAGCCTTATTGATCAATGTTCACGAGACATCAACAGGTGTATTGTATGATATGAAATTAGTCAAGGATTTTTGTCAAAAAAACAATCTTTTGCTAGTAGTGGATGCAATAAGTTCTTTTTTAGCGGATCCCTATGATATGAGTGAATATGGTGCCAATGTAACCATATTAAGTTCTCAAAAAGCGATTGCATTACCTCCAGGAATGTCATACATAATTGTTGATCCAAAAACCCAGGAACGTATTAAAAATAATAAGGTAAAAAGCATATATTTTAATTTTAAAGATTACTTAATAGATGGGGAGAGAGGGCAAACACCCTATACTCCAGCTGTAAGCAATTTGATTCAATTAAATAAAAAATTACAGATCATAACAGATAGAGGAATAAACTATGAAATTAAAAAAGTTTTAAAATTAGCGGAAGATTTTCGCCTTAGAATTAAAGGTTTGCCATTAGAAATTGCTTCAAGTAACCCATCAAATGCATTAACATCCCTTAAACCTAAAGGAAAAATGAATGCAATTCAGATATTTAATCATCTTAAGGATTATTACGGAATTTTTGTTGTCCCTAATGGAGGAGAATTAGCAAAAGTAATATTTAGGGTGGGCCATATTGGAGCATTAACCCTTGAAGATAATACAAAATTAATAAAAGTTCTTAATGAGATGTATGAGAGGGGAATATTGTGATTCGATTAGCTAAAGAGAAAGACAGAAAAATAATATTAAAAACACTTGCTAAGAATATTGAAAACAATATATACCTTTATATTGACATTTTAATGTATGGGGTTAAACAGGACTTTATCAAAGTATGGATTGAGAAACAGGATAATTATATTAACCAGATTGTAATGAACTATTACAATAGTTTCCAAGTATATACAAATAAAACAGATTACACAAAATTAATAGAATTGATTTTAGAATATAAACCATCAATGATATCGGGGACACAAGAAGTAATTCAAAATATATATGAAGAAGTAAAACAAGTTTATAATACTGATTATGGTGTAGTTTTAAAACAAAATAAAATGAATAATATAAATATTTTACAAGAGCCGGTACTATCGTCATCAAATGATATGAGAGAAATTGCTGAGTTAATTTGCCTTGATGATGGTATAGGAGCTCATTATAAGGTTTCTGAATTAGAGGGGCAACTAGCCAACAGGCTAAAAGAAAAAATGGGACGAAATTATATTATTCGAAAGAATAATATAATAGTTGCTCATTATGCAACCTATGCGGAATCACCTGATATAGCTGTAATGGGAGGACTTATTGTTCATCCATTACATCGTGGTAACGGTTATGCAAGAATATTGCACACCTATTTATCAAATACGCTTATTAACGAAGGAAAGAAAGTATTCTTATTCTGTCATGAAGAAGATATTTTAAATATGTATTTAGGGCTTGGAGCTGAGGTTTGTAGCAAGTATGGAAAATTAACACTAAAATCAGGAGGAAATGTATAAATGAAAGCTATTTTATTAGCAGGTGGTAGAGGAACAAGAATAAGCAGATATGTTGGAGAAAAACCTAAGTGCACACTTGATATTGGAGGAGTATCATTAATACGTAATACAGTGGAGTTACTATTGAAAAATCAGATAGATGTCAGCATTGTAGTTGGATACAATAAAGAAATGGTTATTAACTCGTTAGAGGGATTGAATGTTAAATATTTTTGTAATCCTTTTTATGATGTTACTAATAGCATTGCTTCTTTATGGTTTGCCAAAAAAGAACTTTCCGGAGACAATATTATAATTGCAAATGCTGATGTTTTCTGGGAGCAAGAAATACTTGATATATTAATATCAGATGAAAAGGATCAAGTCATGTTGATGGATACGAGTAAAAATATGGATTATTTATTTAAGTGTGATGGGGATAAGTTGATTGATCATGGTAAAGAATTGGAAGAATGTACTGGAGAGTATGTTGGTGTAGCAAAGATTAAAGAAGGATTTTTAAACAAATTTTTAGGGAGATTAGAATCACTTATTGAAAAAGAGAAACATAACTTGTGGTGGGAAAATGTGTTATATTCATTTATTGGTGAGTTAGATGTAAATGTTAAAGATATTAACGGGTTGTTTTGGTCTGAAATTGATTTTATCGAAGATTATAACAGGATTGTTGAGTATAGAAAGTTGAAAAATTGATATTGAAGCAAAATGGCTATATACTTTATTTTCATATATTCTTAAATTATTAACTTTCCAAACAATTGAAAAAAGATGCTAATAAGTTTATAAAGAAGATAATAGTACATATAGATAATTAATATTTGTTGGGAGGTCTATAACATGATAGAAGAGAATACGCAAGCATATAATGATGAATACGAAATTTCATTGTTTGAGTTATGGAGTATTCTAGTTAAACGTAAAAAAATAATTGTAGGTGTTATAATTGGGTTTCTAGTATTAGCAGGTATATATTGTTTAATTAAGAAACCGATTTATGAGAGCAAGGCCTCTTTGCGAATTGGTAGTGTACCGAACATTGGGACGATTGTCTCCCCTGATGTTGTAGTATATAAACTGAATGAAATGTATGGGGAAGAAAAAAATCTAGGAATAGAACTTCCCTTTTTGCATGAAACAAAGGTTGCAGAGAGTGAGGGCAAAGATGTTATTTCCATGATAGCTTATGGAAAAACCCCAGAAGAGGCCCAATCCCTATTGAAAAAAATTAATACTAATATTTTAGTTGAACATAAAGAAAAATATGATAGTGCAGTTCTTGCATTAAAGGGAAAAATAGCTTCTTTAGAAGAGAACATGGAAATTCTTGATCAAGAAATAGAAGGATTAAATTCAAAAGTGGAATCTAGTAGTGAAAATAGTGAAGTGGTAAATAGTTTGTTAACCTTTGAAAATGTCAAATTAAAGCAACAGAGAGTAAATTTAAGCATGGAAGTATTAAATTTGGAGTTACAAGCTTCTGAGCTGAAAGCCAGACCTACCAAAGTTATTATTGAACCCACGGTTAATGAAGAACCCGCTAATCAAAAGACCTTACTTATTTTAGCTGTAGCTCTTATGGCTGGAGCAATGATTGGCGTATTTGTAGCATTTTTTATGGAATTTGTGCAGAAAGCAGAGGTTTCGAATAAAAAGGCATAATATAGTAAAACAAACGTAAAATTCAAATATAAATATTAAGGCGTGATTCACTTGTCTATGGATGTAAGACAAATATATAAAAAGAATACTCTTTGTATTATGCTTCTGGATTTTGGTATAGCTGTATTATCCTTTTATCTAGCGTATTATCTGCGTTTTGACGGTACTATACAAGAGCAGTATTTAATTGGGTTTTCCAAACTATGGTTTGTATATGGCTTACTGAAATTAATATATTTCTCATTATTATCCGTATACAGAAGAATATGGAAATATGCTACAATTAACGATAATTTCTACATATTTAGTGGTGTTACAGCAGCTGTTATTTCCTTAGTTGCTGCAGGTTATTTCTTGCAAGTTATGGTTCCGCGAAGTGTGTACATAATTACTTTCATTTTAGATTTTATATTATCTGTGGGAATTAGGCTGATACCCAAAATTCGGTTGGAAAATGGCTACCATTCCAGCAAAATGAAGAGTGCCAAAGATTTGTTGATTATCGGAGCAGGAGATGCGGGGGTATTGGTATTAAAGGAAATCTTGAAGCAGGAGATACCGGCCTACAATCCCATTGGGTTTATTGATGATGATGCCAGTAAAAAAAGAACCAAAATCTTAGGTTTACCTGTGCTGGGAACGCGGAAAGAATTGCTTTCAGTAATTAAAGCAAAAGGTATCCAGGCAGTATTGATTGCTATGCCTTCTGCTTCGGGACAAGTCGTCAGAGAGATAGTAGAGGTGTGCAGTAAAGTACATATCCCTGTCAGAACTCTACCAAAGGTGTATGATATTATTAACGGCAGTATATCTATAGATTTAATCAGAGAAGTAAAACTGGAAGATTTATTAGGTAGAGATGCTATTAAATTAGATTTAAAAGATATAGAGGGTTTATTGAAAGAAAAACGATTATTAGTAACAGGCGCTGGGGGCTCCATTGGTTCGGAAATATGTCGTCAGGTCTGTCGCTATCAACCCCAAGAATTGGTGCTGTTAGGTCACGATGAAAATCCCATTTTTGAGATAGAATTGGAATTGAAGCATTACTATCCATACCTGAAAATCTATTCTATCATTGCCGATGTTAAAGATTACGACCGAATTATGCAGGTATTTAGTCGCTTTAAACCCCAAGTTGTCTTACATGCTGCGGCCCACAAACATGTGCCATTAATGGAGACTAGCCCAGGGGAAGCTTTTAAGAATAATGTGATTGGCACTAAAAATTTAGCTGTTGTAGCCGATAAATGTGGAGTAGAAGCTTTTCTCTTCATATCCACAGATAAAGCAGTTAATCCTACTAGTGTTATGGGAGCTACTAAGAGAATAGCAGAGATTATTATTCAAGATATCAATGAAAAAAGCAGAACCAGATATGCAGCAGTGCGTTTTGGCAATGTCTTAGGCAGTAGAGGTAGTGTAATACCTATCTTCCAGGAACAGATTAAACAGGGAGGACCCCTTACTGTCACCCATCCTGATATGGAAAGGTACTTCATGACCATACCGGAGGCTGTACAGTTGGTTCTGCAAGCAGCTAGTATGGCTAACGGGGGAGAAATCTTTTTGCTGGATATGGGACAGCCTGTGAAGATTATAGAGATGGCTAGAGATTTTATCCGTCTCTCCGGGAAAGAGCCGGAAGTGGAGATACCCATAAAAATTACCGGCATGCGACCGGGAGAGAAACTGATTGAGGAACTTTTGACTAGTGAAGAAGGAACAACTGTAACGAGGCATGAACGGATTTTTGTGGCTCATAAACAGAATATTAATATTACAGCATTAACTACACTCTTGAATGAAGTAAGCTTAAAGAATTATCCTCATGAGCGGGAAGAAGTATTTGCAGTACTAAACTCATTAGAGAATCGCGCGGAGAGGAAAAAATGTGTATCATAGGATGAATGAAAACTAGCTTCTGTACAAAGCCTAGGGCTTTATGCAGAAGCTTCTTGTTTCCCGGTGTAATCGTCCGTAAGCTCCTTCTTAACGCAGGTAAGGTAAGAGGGGCTAACGGACGATTACACCCCGATTGGTTCAACTATCTATCAGCGGGGAAAAAAGGAAGCCTACTGATAGAAGTTTCACTTTATCTACCACTTGTTTCTTTCTTGCTTTTCTGAGAAAATATCCTTAGCTGTATTTCCAGCTGTGGTACAATATGTGAAAAATATAGAAATGAAGGGGTGTAGTGTTGTTAAGACGCTATAATATTGTTTTTTTATGCATTTTCCTGACTATTATCCTTGTTTTTCTTCCTGTATTAGGGGGATGTAAAAAACAGGTGCCAGAGAATCCTGTAGAAAAACAGGGCCCTATAGCCACAAATTATGATGTAATTGTAGTGGGCGGAGAGCCGGAAGGTATAGCAGCAGCCTTATCAGCAGCACGTAATGGCTTAAAGACCTTGCTGATCGAAGATGATGAAGTGCTGGGAGGATTGTTTACCTTGGGCTGGTTGAATTTCTTGGATATGAATTATGGCCCTGAGGATGAATTGCTTACCCGAGGAATATTTGAAGAATTTTATGAAGAAATGGGCAATGCCTTTGATATAGAAGAGTGTCAGAAGTACTTCTTTAACCTGGTCCAATTGGAGGAAAACATTACTTTACGTTTGCAGAGTGAATTTATCAGTCCTCTCCTGGAGGAGAACAGGATTGTAGGAGTAATGGTTAAAGAAAAGGAAGGTTCTGCGGAGAATCTAAAGGAATACTTTGCCACAAATGTGATCGATGCTACTACCGATGCTGATGTGGCGGCGGCTTCCGGTGTGCCTTATACTATAGGAACCTGGGATTATGGGGAAGACAGAACTATGGCTGTTACTTTGGTTTTCAAGGTTAAAGGGCTCAATTGGCCCTATATCTTCCTTTATAACAATGGCAACCGCTTACTAAATAAACTTAAAGTTGACTGGGGTGAGGCCGGTGGAGGGGCTACCTGGAAGGTAGCCTGGGGTTATGGTCAGCAGGCTCTAAATTACGAATCCCAGGATGGCATGATGCGTTTCCGGGGACCTAATCTGGCCCGTCAGGGGGGGGGAGAAGTTCTTTTAAATGCTCTCCTCATCTTCCAGGTAGATGCCCTGGACCCTGCTTCTCGAGCAGAGGGCATCGCACGGGGTAAAAAAGAACTGCCCCATATCATCAAGTTTATGCAGGAAAACTTCCCCGGCTTTGGCAAAGTTGAGTTGGTGGACACTGCTCCCCAGCTCTATGTGCGGGAAACGCGACACATTGAGGGAGAGTATCGCTTGACAATTGATGATGTGCTGGAGAATCGAGATTACTGGGATAGGATTGCCCATGGTAGTTATCCCGTAGACATTCAGCCTGCCGCTCCCGATGATTTAGGTAATGTTATCGGTAAGCCTGCTATCTACAGCATTCCTTTTCGCTGCCTGGTACCTTTACAAGTGGACAATCTGTTGGTAGCCAGCAGGAGTGCTTCCTACGACTCCCTGCCCCATGGCAGTGCTCGGGTTGTACCCGTTGGTATGGCCGTAGGAGAGGCGGCAGGAGTAGCAGCAGCTTATTCTAGTGCCCATGATCTGAATTTCCGGCAGATCAGCCAATCTAAGGAAGCTATAGCCTGGGTTCAAGAAACCTTAAAGAAACAGGGAGCCTATCTGGTAGAGTATAAGCCGCCCCGTCCGGCTGTCATGGATCACTGGGCTTATGAAGGGGTGAAAGTCATGCGCCGTTTAGGCCTGGCCGCCGGAGGATATAACAATGATTATGGTTTAGAAAAACAGATTACCCACTGGAACGCCATGTATTACTTGAAAAAAGTCCAGGAGAGGGCCCAATTGTTAGATCCCAGTATCATCGTCCGAGAAGTATTCTTCCCGGAAAATGTGACTCGCCAAGAGTTATTGGTGGGAGTGGGTCAAGCCTTAACGGGAAAAGAGCTTACTTTAGAAGAAACCACAGAGTATTTACAGGAAGCAGGTATTTTGACTGCTCCTTTACAGGAACGTTTTGCAAATTTAACAGAAACACCTACTTATGGAGAACTATATATGTTGATGGCAAATGTATTTGAGAATCTAGTGGAAGGGAAGGAACTACATCGTGAATCTACGTAAAATCTTAGTTTTGGTAGTGATTTTATTGTCCCTAGGGGCCGTGGGCTTCTACAAATGTGAGCAGAACCAGGTGGCGACGGCACCCATAATCAATGGACAACCCGGTTATGATGTTATTGTAGTAGGAGGAGAGCCGGAGGGTATTGCTGCAGCATTATCTGCCGCCCGCAATGGTCTGAAAACCTTGTTGATTGAAGACGATAGTGCCCTGGGTGGTTTAATGACTCTGGGGGAACTGAACTTTTTAGATATGAGTCACGGACCTAAGGGAGAGCTTTTGACCCGAGGAATTTTTGAGGAGTTCTATAAGATTCTGGGGAATGCCTTTGATATAGAAGAAGCGAAGCAAGTATTCTTGAATAAGGTAGAAAAAGAGCGTAACATTACTTTGAAACTCAATACTCCCTTGGTAGAGCCGATTTTGGAAGACAACAAAATCATGGGAGTGAAGGCTTTAGAAAAGGGGAAACCCGTGGAATATTTAGGTTTGCGAGTGATTGATGCTACCGTGGATGGCGATGTGGCTGCTGCCGCAGGTGTACCCTATACTCTGGGGGGAGAGGATTATGGTGATCATGGATACTCCCAGTGTGTTAC
Source organism: Clostridia bacterium (assembly GCA_018433015.1). Taxonomy (GTDB): domain Bacteria; phylum Bacillota; class Peptococcia; order DRI-13; family SV3-B141; genus SV3-B141. The sequence goes on from JAHDSB010000049.1 coordinate 15,880, forward strand.
ATTAGTTTTCGAAGTAGCAGGGGTAGATTGGGATCGAGTAGTAAAATACTTAAAACATGAAGATAATGATCCTTATTCGGGAGCCGATAAGGTAGCTGCCTGGGGATTCGGTAAAGAAGCCCAGGAATATCAGCCGAAGGATAAGCAAATGCGCTTCCGGGGTCCTAATATGGCCCGGCAAAAGGATGGCAATATCCTTATTAATGCCCTTTTAATCTTTCAGGTAGATGGCTTAGATCCTGAATCCAAAGCCCAAGGAATAGCCCGGGGTAAGGAAGAAATCCCCCATATCGTTGAATTTATGCGGGAGAGATTCCCCGGCTTTGAAAAGGCGGAATTCGCCGGAACGGCAGAACAGCTTTATGTCCGGGAGACTCGTCATATTGAAGGGGAATACCGTTTAACTATTACAGATGTTCTGGAAAATCGGGATCAGTGGGATCGCATCGGACACGGGAGCTATCCCGTAGACATGCAACCTATTAGCCCTAATATCTTAGGGAATGTGGTAGGTAAGCCGAAAATTTACAGCATTCCTTTCCGCTGTCTAGTACCTTTAAAAATAGACAGCCTCTTGGTGGTAGGGAGAAGTGCCTCCTATGATTCTCTGCCCCACGGCAGTGCTCGGGTTATTCCCGTAGGAATGACCACAGGAGAAGCTGCCGGTGTAGCCAGTGCTTATTCTGTGGAAAATGAAATTAGCTTCCGGGATATGACTAAGTCTGAGGAAGCTATTGCCTGGGTACAGAAAAAACTCAAGAAACAGGGAGCTTACTTGGTAGAGTATGATCCTCCCCGTCCTGCCGTTATGGATCACTGGGCTTATCCGGGAGTACAGGTTATGCGAGAATTAGCCATGATCGAAGGAGGCTATAAAAACAACTATAACCTGGAAAGACCTGTGAACAAGTGGAATCTCCAGAATAAGCTCAACAGATCCCTGCGGGTAGCCCATGAAAGGAATCCTAAATTTGAGCTTTATCAAGTAGAAATTCCCGAGAATGTGACGGAAAAGGATATGATTATTGCTGTAGCAGAAGGCTTGACAGGGAAGAAGTTATCTCTGGAAGAATCTCTACAGCTCTTAGAAGAAAAGGGAATCTGGACAGAACAATTAAGTAAAGTCATTACCGAGTGGGAGAAAACTCCCAACTTCGCGGAAATGCTAACTATTTTGGCCAACCTTTTCCAATACCTAGAGAATCTCTAAACTAGTAAGATAAAAGCTAAATTAATGATAAGAAAAGCGATACTATTTTTATAAGTATCGCTTTAATTCTTTATAGAAGTTTTCTCTGGTTCCAGCCATAATGATGACGACAATATTACCATTTTCTAATTTAGAAATGCGATAGGCAAGTTCATAATTTGTGTGGTTATAGTATATGTCAAGACTATAAAGACCTTTTAAGTCCCCTGCTTTAGCTTCGCCAATACTTGGATTATTTCTAATTTTCCAAATAGAATCTTTAAAAATATTCTTTAGTTGTTTATCTTTAAGTTTCTTAAAGTATTTTTTAGCCATGGAAGTGTAAATAACAGGAAGCATATTAAGCCTCTGTTTCATCTTTGAGTCCAAAAATATCATCTGTCTGATCAATATAGTTATCTGTAGCTGCTTTAGCAAGGGCATCAGCTTCTTCAATGATTTTTTCTACAGCGGGGCGAATTTGACGATTAATCCTTTTGAATTCTGAAAGCAATTTTTCACCAGTATAGCCTTGGCTAATTAGGTCTGAAAGTATTTCTTCTGCAAAAGCAGGATCATCTTTTTTTACAGGTGTAAGGATTAACATGCCATTTGAATAAATACAGTCTACTTCTTTAGAAAATCCCAGAGCTTCATAATATTTAGCCGGGATAGTAATTTGTCGTTTAGAGGAAATGCGGATACGACGTTTTTCCATTAGCGTATTCTCCTGTTCTATTTTTGTTTCTAACATAAGTATACGCTCCTTTCTATAAAAACATTCTTGGTAAGAAAACTTGGTTTCCTTACTTTATTATACTCTATATTTAGTAAGATATCAAATCGGTGTAGCTTTTTTGTATTGCAAAATATTTTTAATCTTAGTTTGAGACGGGATTTTTTTACTTAAGTCAAAGCCAAAAACAGACTTACAGATTTTATTACATCATCGTGGTAATCAAACAAGTAGTAGTTTTGTTCTAAATACGAACAGGAGTAGCTAATCAGGGAATTGCAAATTTGTTTTACAATATGATTTTTCTCTAGCATTTGTTCAAGTATCCTCATGATTACAAGTGCTACAAAACACACTGGAAAATGTGCAGTTATATGATCGTCTCATTCATCTGAGTTTTCTTTGCCAGACTGACGATAGATTCATTGTATGGGGGAAGCATTTTATTGATTATTTTATTTTTAAACTCTTTGCTATAAGTTGTCATGAAGGTTCTCCTTTGGGGTATTTTTTTAGCTATAACATTTTTGTCCCTCTCTGACAACTATCCTAACATATAAGGTTATTGACAATTGATGAATGGTTGATTTAAAAACAATTAAATAATACATAATTGACAAAAAACGTATTAAAAAATACAATTTTTATTGTATGAATGGTATATTTAATATATAATTAGAATATAATAGAATAAGAGGAGTGATTAGGGTTTGAGATCTAGCAAAGCAAAAGCAGAAAAATATACAGATCTTACTCCTGATGATATAAAAAGATACTTAGATAAATTCAGAAAATCAATATTAAAAGGAAAATATATTATTTCTAAAAATCAGAATAGACAAGAAAACATCGATTTTATCGAAGACTATAAAATTGATATGAAAAAAGAAAAAGAAATATTATTAGGTATTCAATATGATGATTTTTGTTATGCCGTAGATAACAAGAAAGAAGAGTTTGCACATGAGAAATTGTACATATTTTGTAAGAGTCATGAGTTAGATTATTTGGGGTAATTTAGAATCTGTTCATATATATATTAAGATCAATATGACCCAAACAAGAAGAGGAGATGACTTTATTATTGTAGTTTCCTTTCATAAAAGAAATAAGCCAATAGAATATTTGTTTAGATAAAGTACTTGATAATAACAAATATAGATTAATAATGATAAATATAGAAGGAGGTATCTAAATGTTAGGATTCTGTGAAAAATGCCATGATATGGTAGAATATTATATTAAAGATGAAAAAAAACAAAAGAAGATTAAAGGGAAGACTATTGAATATATAGGAAAAGAAGCTTATTGTAATGAATGCGGAAGTGAAATATTTATATCAGATATTCGTGACCATAATTTAGCAATGTTAGATAAGGTATATAGAGAAAAAGAAGGATTGATTTCATTAGAGGAAATCGAACTTATCTTGGAGAAATACGATATTGGTAAAAGACCTCTATCCTTATTATTAGGCTGGGGAGAAGGGACTTTAACTAGGTATTTAAACGGAGATATTCCTACAAAACAGTACTCTGATATGCTAAAAAAGGTCCTGAGGGATTCAAATTATATGAGAGAACTATTGGAGAGAAATAAGGATAGTATTACAGATGTAGCATATAGGCATGTAAATAGCGCTTTGCAAAAAAATGAAAACCTAACAGATGCAGCTACTGTTGAGCCTGAAGATAAAATAGATTATGTTGTTCAATATTTCTTGTTAAACTCTGCAGATATAACACCACTAGCTTTACAAAAACAATTGTATTTTGCCCAGGGTTTTTATAATGCTTTTACGGGAGAGTTTTTATTTCATAACAACTGTGAAGCTTGGGTGCACGGTCCTGTATATAGAAGCGTTTACTATAAATATAAAGACTATGGATATAATCCAATTGAAGAAAAGGATTATGAATACGGGGACATCAAATTAACAACAGTGGAAAAGGAACTTCTAGATAGTATTGTTAGAAACTTTGGTTGCTATAGTGGAAAGGTTTTAGAAAAAATGACCCATGCAGAGGAGCCATGGAGAGTTACCAGAAAAGGGTTAACCGATAATGAAGGTTCAGATTTGATTATAGATAAAAAATTAATAGCTAAATACTTTAATGAGATTAAATCAAAATATGGTATGTTTAATATATCTGATATCAGAGATTACAGTACAGATCTTTTTAACAAGCTTTATAATTAAATTATGTAATAAGTTGATAAGAGAACCTCCCCTCACTGTTAAGTGGGGGGTTCACTAAGATAGTAAATTGAAGATATAAAATAGGAAAAATAGCGGTATATGTTTATATAAGTACAGGGGGGATGTAGTATGGTCACTTCATCGTTCACTAAAAATTTCATATTAGATAATAAGAAGACTGTAGATTCTTTTTCAAAGATCATTTCTACTCCCGCTGAAAGTGTAAAAATACATAGAACTCTAACTTTGCCTAAAAGAGTAAGGCAAGGTGAAATAAGATTAAAACAAATATTATCTCGTTGAAGAAGTTAATAGAAATGAGTGATGAGTGCAGAGCTCAAGAACTTATTTCTATTTTTATATGTAAAAAAGATTGTGATGTAGAAAAGTATAATAAGAACTTTATATTAACTAGCTTCTGTCCAAAGCTTTAGTCTTTGCGCAGAAGCTTCAATATTATCCACTTGTTTAATCTGTGCTTTTCTGAGAAAATATCCTTAGCCGTATATCCCGACAATTTTTGACGAGGGGCCTGCAATTTTTAGACTTCCATTGTGCATATTGTGGTAATAATATAATTAGTGCAAGATTGTGACTTGTATCTAAAATTTGCCCCTGGTAAAATGGAGTTTAGTGATTAAGCTAGTGCCAGGAGTTGTTCTTTAGGCCAGGGAGGAAAAACATAATGAAAATAAATAAGAAAACAATCAAATACTTAGCAATTGCCTTAATTTGTCTGGGTGTCTTAGGTTCCCTTTATATCAACAACTTTCGCTTTCAAGCAGAAAAACATAATGATACGGTAGAGATTTTGCTGGACTTCGATGAAGTTGTCAGCTTAGCTAAAGCTAATGGACTCTCTTTCGCTGAACTGGGTAAGAGCTTCAGGGAAGCGGGAGCTACGGGAGTGCTGATGCGGGAAAGAACCCTGGAGAATTTGCAGGTTGATGGTGATGTAGTAGTTCTAAAAGGCAATGAGGCCGCCTTAGTGCAACAAATAGGGGGACAAGTATTGTCTGATTTCGAATTGGAACGGGACAAGACTTATCTCTTTTTCCAAGATGAGGCTATTTATAAGACGGTACTCCAACATTTACAAGTGAAGAAAGCTGATGTTACAGAGGATGAGGCGGCAGGATATTATGTAATTGCTGTTCGACTATATCCGGAAGAGTTTGAAAAGTTAGGGGTAGGATTTATGCCCCGGGATCTCCAGGCTGTAGAAGATATGGGCTTAAGTATAGTTCCGCGCATTAAGGAATGGTATAAGCCCAGTCAGGAAGCGATAGATGCCATGTTTACAGAAGTTGCCGGGATGAAGGATTTATCCACGGTTACTTTTAACGATACAGCTATCCCGGGAACAAATATGCTTCCTTATATGTCTGAAAAAATGAAGGAGCTTCAAGTTCCTGTAGGAATGTTTGAATTCTACAAGCAGGCCGGTCTCCAGCAGTTGGCTTTCTTAACGGACAAGAATGCTGTGCGGGTTCACACCATCAGCACTTCTGATATGGCCCGCTACACGGAGAAACCTGCCATCGAAAGGTTTAATCTGGCTGTTACAGAGAGAAATATTCGCGTCCTTTTGGTACGCTTTTTCGGCATAAAACATCCCGAGACGGCTTTAACAAGGAATGTAAATTTTGTGCAGCAGGTTACAGCCGATTTGGAAGCTGAAGGAATGAAGATTGGCAAGGCTTCCCGCCTGGAAAGTTTACCTTATTCCCGGCTGATTATCTTGCTCATCGGTTTAGGTGTGGTGGGAGCATGTATCTTAGCTATAAACAGCTTGTTCCCTGAAAAGTGGACCTTGCTGTTAGGTGGAGCAGGTATGGTAGGGTGGGCCGGATTGTTGTATCTTTCACCCCTCCTGGCTCGCAAGGGTTTTGCCCTCCTCAGTGTGCTGGTCTTTCCCGTAGTAGGGATTATTGCTCTGCAAAAGCAGGAGCAAAGAAGCTTTAAGGGAGCGGTTTTGGCTTTGCTACAGATGTCAGGTTTTAGTTTGGTGGGAGCCTTAATTATGACGGGCTTGCTGGCCGATAAGTCCTTTATGTTAACCCTGGATGGTTTCAGCGGCGTAAAATTGGCCCATCTCTTGCCCTTAGCGCTAGTTCCCCTGTATTTCTTCTTTAAGGATGGCAACGCCGTGGCTAAGGTGGAAGAACTTTTGGAAAGTGTAGTAAAACAGAAACATCTGATCATCGGCGCAGTGTTGGCTGCAGCCTTGGTAGTATACATTGTCAGGACAGGAAATGACGCTCCCCAGTTAGTCAGTTCCTGGGAAACGGCATTTAGGGATGCCTTGGATCGCATCTTAGGGGTACGTCCCCGCACCAAAGAATTTTTAGTCGGTCATCCTGCCATGTTGGTCCTGTTGTATTATGGTTTTAATTTAAATAGAATTTGGTTGCTATTCTTTGGAATTATCGGTCAAGTCTCATTAGTTAATACGTATGCCCACATTCATACCCCTTTGACTATATCTTTCCTCAGATCATTTAACGGTTTATGGTTGGGTATATTATTGGGGGCCGCAGTGATTGTGGTAGTGAACCTTAGTATAAAGTGGTATAAGAGGAGGCTTGCTAAATGAGTAGAGTTGTAATGTCGGGCTATTATGGCTTTAATAATGCCGGAGACGAATCAATTCTTTACTCTATTATTGAAACTTTACGTAAAATAGATCCGGACTTGGAAATCACCGTCCTCTCCCATGATCCTGAGAAGACAGCTAAGCGCTATCATGTTCAGGCGGTGAACCGGTGGAGAATATTAGAGATCATTAAGGCACTGAGAAAGAGTGATCTCCTTCTCAGTGGCGGGGGTTCCCTCCTCCAGGATGTGAGCAGTGCCAATAGTCCCCTCTATTACTTAGGCATAATGTTGTTGTCCCTCCTGATGGGAAAACCTTATATGATCTATGCTCAAGGAATTGGACCTTTAAATATTAGTAGAAATAGAAAACTAACGGCTTGGCTGGCAAATCATGCCCGAACTATTACGGTACGGGACGAAGGCTCCAAGAAAGAATTAGAGTCTTATGGTGTTAAGAAACCTATTGTAGTAACGGCCGATCCTGTCCTGGGCTTAAAAGGAGAAGATATCTCCCCGGAACTGGGACAGAAAATATTGGCCCGAAACAATGTTGAGGTTGAAGATGAGGATCGCCTCTTGGGAGTCTTTATCAGAAGTTGGCAGGGTAATGATTTCCTGCCCGAATTGGCCCAAGCTTGTGATATATTAAGTAAGGAAGGTTGGAAGATTGTTTTTGTACCGATGCATTTTCCCGAAGATATAGTGGTGGCCAAGGAAACCGCTAAGCTGATGACGGAAGAGGCTGTGGTTTTGAAAGAAAAATATTCTCCCCAAGGGATAATCTCCTTAATCAAGCATTTTAAACTTTTAATAGGAATGCGCCTTCATTCTTTGATTGGAGGAGCCGTAGCAGGGGTTCCCGTAGTGGGACTCTCCTATGATCCCAAGGTAGATCGTTTTCTGGAACAGATCGGACACCAATCTCTGATTTCTGTTAATAGTATGAAAGCTTCTGTTTTATTGGAAATGGTGAACTGGTCTTGTGAACACCAAGAAGAAGTTACAGAGAAAACTAAAGTGAAGCTAGAGCCTCTGTATCAAAAGGCTTGGAAGAATGCACGCTTAGTGGAAGAACTGCTGGGCAAGATTCCTCCCGGGCAGGACGAAAATAAAGATAAAATATAGTAAATTGAGGTAGAAATGTTTCAAGAAATGTGCAAAATATAGAGGAGTTTGAAGAAATGGCTAAAAGTGTAGCAAAAGCAGCCCTGATTATCATGATAATGAATCTGATCAGCAGGCTGCTTGGTTTTGGGCGGGAGACGGTAATCGCCAGTGAATTTGGAGCAACATTTTTAACGGATGCTTATCTTGTTGCTTATACTATACCGTATTTTCTCCAGGCTGTGCTGGGAATGGCCTTAGTTTCTTCCATAGTGCCCGTTGTTACTAGGCACTTGGTGAAGAACGAGGAAGAAGAAGCTTGGAGAATTGCCAGTATTACTTTAAATTGGACTGTGCTCTTTATGACCGTCTTTACTCTGCTGGGCATTGTGGGGGCCCGCTGGCTCGTAGCTTTAACAGCTCCGGGTTTCGATGAAGCTACCGCTGCTCTCACTGTAAAGCTAACGGTAATCATGTTCCCTTCTGTGATATTTATGAGTGCCGGCATGCTCATTACGGGTATTTTGAATGCCAAGAAATCTTTTGCTGTGGCAGCTTTTACTCCCGGATTTTCCAGTTTTGTGATCATTGTTTCTGTCCTTACTCTGGGTCGTTTTGGCATCGATTATCTGGCTTGGGGTACCCTGGCCGGGATGGTAGGTATGTTACTGATACAGCTGCCGGAGTTAAAGAAGGTAGGCTTTACTTATAAATGGGATTGGAATATTAAGCATCCTGAGGTTAAAAGTATCTTCTATAACTTGTTGCCCATCTTTTTAGGCACCGCTGTAAATCAACTTTATCTGGCCATTAACCGTTTCTTCGCTTCAGGTTTGGCCGAGGGCAGCATTTCTGCTCTGAATTATGCCGGTAAACTGATGAATCTTCCCATGGGGGTTTTTGTGTTGGCCGTTTCTTCTGCCGTCTTTCCTACCCTGTCGGAGCAGGCTGTTACTGGGGATAAAAAGGCCCTGGGTACTACCCTGAATAAGGGTCTAAAGCTGGTACTCCTCATAACTTTACCCGCCTCTGCGGGTTTGATGGCTTTGAAGGTTCCCGTGGTTAAGCTGTTGTTTGAGCGGGGAGCCTTTGATAGTACGGCAACTTTGATGACAGCCCAAGCCCTTTTCTATTTTTGTTTAGGTATGTTTGCCATGTCGGCGAATATGGTTATTACCAGGGCTTATTATGCCCTAGGAGATGTTAAGACTCCTCTTTATTTGGGACTCTTATCCATTATAGTTAATATTGCTGCCAGTGTGGCCCTTATTCCTTATATGGGACACAACGGTTTAGCTTTAGCCAATACCCTGGCGGCAGTTTTTAATACCTTTGCTATGTACTTATTATTGCAGCGTCATATTAACTCCCTGTTCAGCAAAGGTCTTTTCTTATCTGTGGGGAAATCCCTCTTGGCATCCTGCTTGACGGCCTGGACTGCCATTGTAACTTATAATTATCTTGCTAAATCTCTGGCAGGAAATCAGAGCACCTTGTACCTTTTGCTGACAGTTTTTGCGGCAGTCTCCGTAGGTGTGGCCACTTACGGAATAGTAGTTCTCTTATTAAGGGAAAGTGAGACCCTGCTGATTTTGGAAAAGGCTAAGGAAATAGGTAAATTAAAACTGAAATTAAAAAATAAAAAAATAATTGGAAAAAAGTTTTAGAGGATTTTTCACAAGATATGTCGAATCACCTGAAATTAGGAGGTTTTTTATGTTAAATATAGAAGAATTGCAGGAAATCCTGCCCCATCGCTATCCTTTCTTATTAGTAGATAGAATTGTGGAGTTGGAAGATAAAGAAGGTACGGCGGGCCAAAAGATAGTAGGGATTAAAAATGTTACTATCAATGAGCCCTTTTTCCAGGGACATTTTCCCGGTAAGCCTGTTATGCCCGGGGTTTTGATTGTAGAAGCTCTGGCTCAGGTAGGGGCCGTACTGGTTTTAAATAGAGCAGAAAACAAAGGCAAGATACCTCTCTTTGCCGGGATCGATAAATGTCGTTTTAAGCGTCAAGTGGTACCCGGGGATCAATTGAGATTAGAAATTGAAGTGACAAAATTTAGAGGTAGAGTAGGCAAATGTCATGCTCGCGCCTTAGTTGAGGGAGATCTAGCTTGTGAAGCGGAGTTAATGTTCGCCTTAGCAAATTAATAGACATATTTTGTCACCAGTGCTATAATATTTACCTGAAATGAAAAAGAAACGAGCTAATATATCGAGGAGATATTTAGAAGGAGGGCAGATTAGCCGATGGAGATTTTGGGCCCCCTGTTAATAGCTTTTTTTACTGCTTTGGCAGTAACACCTGTGGTACGAAAATTTGCAATAAAATTTAAAGCCGTAGATTGTCCTAACGCACGGAAGGTACATCATAATATAATGCCGCGTTTAGGGGGATTGGCTATATGTCTGGCCTTTTGGGTAACAGTTCTGCTTACTCAGGAGATAACCCGGGAAATTGGGGGACTTCTGGTGGGAGGAGCTATTATTTGTTTGGTGGGAGTCTGGGATGATTTTAAAAATGTCTCTCCCAAGACCAAATTGTTGGCCCAGATTATTGCAGCTTGTGTTGTAGTAGCTGCCGGGATTCGGGTGGACTTTTTAACCAACCCCTTAGAAGGCTTGATCGGCATGGAATTTTTCCAGCATCCCACTATCGGCTTGTGGATCTTCAGTTATCCCTTGACGGTGTTGTGGATTATCGGTATTACTAATGCTGTAAATTTAATAGATGGTTTAGATGGCTTAGCAGCAGGAGTTTCCTCTATTGCAGCCCTGACTTTAGGAGTGGTATCTCTGTTAGAAGGACAGGGAAATGCTTCAGTTCTGTTTTTTATTCTGGCGGCCAGCGCTTTAGGCTTCTTATTCTATAACTTCTATCCCGCCTCAATATTTATGGGTGATACAGGTTCCTTGTTCTTAGGTTTTAATCTGTCAACCCTGGCCATCATTGGTTTAACTAAGAGTACAACGATTATTTCTCTGTTTTTACCTATAATAATTTTAGGAATACCTATTTTTGATACACTGTTTGCTATCTTCCGGCGCTTTGTAAACGGCAAGCCTATTTTTAGCCCTGATAAAGAGCATTTGCATCATCGCTTGCTGGCTTTAGGGTTAACCCATAGATTGACGGTATTGACTATCTATGGCATCAGCTTGCTGTTAGGGGCTTCTGCAGTGATTATGTCCCTTGTTACAACGGCCCAAGGCATGTTACTTATGGTTGCAGTTACCTTAGGGGTATTCATTGCTGCCGATAAGGTAGGGATACTCCAAGCTAAAGGAAGAACAGAGAAACCTCAAGATAAAAAAGTTTATCATCATGCTAAATAGAGAAATTCAAGGTGATTTATCAGGAAAAAGAGAATATAAGGGGATCTGAGGAGTGAGGGACAAGCTGAGTTGTCTCTTTTAGTAGCTAAAAGACGGAAAAATAAGAACAGAATGACAGTCGTGGAGGAGGACTGCAAGATCATGAAATTTCGCAACATTATTATTATAGGAGCTGCTTTATCCTTAATAGCAGGTTTCGCCATGGGGAAAATTGTTAATGCAGATGCTCCGGCACCGGGATCAAGTAATGATCCTGTTGTATCCAAGAGCTATGTGGATAAAGCTATGCAAAATAGATTACAGGAACTAGAAAAACAAGTGGCGGATCTCACAGTTCAGTCTCAAGCTTTACAAACTATGATTAATGAATTGCAGGCAAAAGTTAATAAAATACCTACTTCAGGTAGGACAAGCAATACTAAGCCCAGTACCGATTCAGGCAGTTCCAGCAGCAATAATTCCGGCAGTAGTAGTAATGCCAACTCCGGCTCCGATAGTTCGGAAACTAATCCCGGTGGCACTACACCTGCTACTAAAGTTGATGATAGTAAGCTGGTGGGGAAAACTGCTTATGTGCGGGAAAAGAACAATTATGTTAATTTACGCAGTGGCCCCAGTACAGATACGGCTGTAGTTAAGAAAGTTTATAAGGGAAGCCCTATGGGGATTCAAAAAGTAGAGAATGGTTGGTTATATGTATTATTGGGAGATGGAACACAAGGTTGGGTTGCTGACTTTGTTGTAGAAGTAAAATAGCATGTAGTTGAAGGATGCAAAATTTGCTACATAAGGAAAAATCAAAGCACCGCCATGTATGGCGGTGCTTTACTAGTGATGAACCAATACTATAATATATTACTTAGATAAGTGGGCCGGCTAAGAAATAGAAGCCGAAGACCACGTTATCTATTAGCATAATTAATAGTAGGTAAGGAGTAGACTTCATATGAAAATAACAAAGTCATATTTACTTATATTATTAACTATTATTGCCATTATTTTAGTTTTCCTAGTAAATCCTTTTCAAGAGGACCTATGGGACTTAAATGCAAAACTATTAAAAGAACAAGTACTATCTATAGATGAAACTAATGAAGAAGTAATCTTAACAGATATTACACCATTTGAATGGGATGCAGCATATTCTTTTACTCCATATACTTCTAAAGAGAAAATATATCAAACTATAGGATATAAATGGGATAATATTAGTGAAACAGTTGATGAAGGAATGAATCAAATTGTATTCGTAAAGGATGGGAAAGTGGTTTGTTATCTTTATGGCTATCCTGCTAATAATGGTTTTGGTATATACTTTGCAGGTACAGAACATAAAGATGGTGCTGCTATAATATATGCGAAAGATAACTTGAACTTTAAAGTAGAGGAAAGGGACAAGATTCTATATTTGAGTCATAATTAAACGAGATACCTTTTGGGTATCTTGTTTGGTTTAAGAAAAAAGTATAATCTCTCATTATATTCTCTGCTTAAATATAGAAAAATTATAAAAATATTATAAACATTATATAATAATGTGTAATATTAGTTGACACGATTTGACATTACTTGCTATATTTCTTATAGATAGTGTGGTAGGTACCTCCGTCTTGGCAATAAAGGCCACGAACGGAGGTGGTACTATTGGATATAGCATTTTTGATAATACAATTATTGATTCTAGTAATACATATAATACAGTTATCAGTAAAAAAATAAACTGCGCCACCCGCACAGTTTTTGAATGAATAGCATACGTTATTCGTTCAGA
>JAHDSB010000018.1 GCA_018433015.1 Clostridia bacterium
CAGACCACAATTTTATTTCCGTACAACAGATGTTACAGGCGTAGTAACATTACCGGAAGGTGTAGAAATGTGTATGCCTGGTGACAACATCAAAATGAGCATAGAACTAATCACACCTATCGCTATCGAAGAAGGACTACGTTTCGCTATTCGTGAAGGTGGCCGTACTGTTGGTGCCGGTGTTGTTTCAAGCATTAAAGCTTAATTTACAATTAGTTATTTGCTTGAGTAAATCACATTGAAAAAGCAGGAAGCTATTCCTGCTTTTTTTATCCTGGAAAATTGGGTAAACTATTAGCTGTTATATTTTGTTGACACATGAAAATCCTTGTGATATTATTATTCAATGTTATAGATATAATGGTATAGATATAATGCCCGTATTGGGATTTGTCTAGGAGGTGGCATTGTGCGGGTAGCAATTACATTAGCATGTACTGAGTGTAAACAACGAAATTACACAAGTACAAAAAACAAAAAGAATGTACCTGATCGCGTTGAGCTTAAGAAATACTGCAAATTCTGCAAAACTCATACAGTTCATAAAGAAACAAGATAAGGATAATGTATCTTATCTGAACCTAAGTTTTGAAGAATTGTTACGATTAAGGGTGTGTATAAGATGAGCGTAGCTAAAGGAGAAAAAATAGGATTTCTTGCCAGGCTCAAAAGGAACTATCGAGGAGTAACAGGAGAATTAAAGAAAGTTCACTGGCCGAATAAAAAAGAACTCGTGTCTTACACAGGAGTAGTTCTTGTATCTGTGGTTTTGGTTAGTATAGCTATCTGGGTTGTTGACTCCGTGGTAGGCCGAGTTATGCAAATGCTTATTAAATAATGAGCAGTTTGATTATAGTTGCGAAGGGGGGAGGGTCCTATTAAAAGAATAGGGGCCCTTGTTTATGGAGAGAAGTTGGTACGTAATTCACACATATTCAGGATATGAAAATAAAGTAAAGACTAACCTGGAAAAACGCGTAGATTCAATGAATGTGGGCGATAAAATTTTCCGTATTTTAGTTCCCATGGAAGATGAGGTTGAAATAAAAGACGGTAAAAAGAAGATCGCCAAGCGCAAGGTGTTTCCGGGTTATGTCCTTGTGGAAATGACCATGACGGATGATTCTTGGTATGTAGTGAGAAACACTCCAGGTGTAACAGGGTTTGTTGGTACAGGCTCCAAACCTATACCCCTGCAAGATGATGAAGTAAAACAGATACTTAAACACATGGGCATAGAAGAGGCTAAGCCCAAGTCGGTTTTTTCTGTTGGGGAAACTGTAAAGGTTACATCGGGACCTTTTCAAAATTTCATTGGTACTGTGGAAGAAATTTATCCTGATAAAGGTAAAATAAAAGTACTAGTTACTATGTTTGGGCGTGAAACGCCCGTTGAACTTGATTTTAGTCAAGCGGAGAAAACACTTTAATCGAGTGGGAGGGCCGGAAGGCTCGTTATTATACCACATATCAGCTAAGGAGGTGTACCGGAGAAATGGCAAAAAAAGTAATTGGCTTTATTAAGCTGCAATGTCAAGCTGGCAAAGCAACTCCTGCACCACCAGTTGGTCCTGCGTTAGGACAACATGGTGTTAATATTATGCAGTTTTGTAAAGATTTTAATGAAAAAACTGCAAAACAGGCAGGCATGGTTATTCCTGTAGAAATTACTGTTTATGCAGATCGATCTTTTACTTTTGTTTGTAAAACCCCACCAGCTGCTGTACTTTTGAGAAAAGCTGCAGGGATTGAAAAGGCTTCAGGAGAGCCTAACAAGACAAAAGCTGGAAAAGTGACAAAGGATCAAGTAAAGGAAATTGCTGAACTTAAGATGCCTGATCTTAATGCAGCATCAGTAGAAGCTGCCATGAGAATGGTTGAAGGAACTGCTCGTAGTATGGGAATAGAAGTTGCTGAATAATTGGCATTAACAGACTGTGGGAGGAGAAATCCGACAAAACCACAAAGGAGGAATAGAAATGTCAAAAAAAGGTAAGCGCTATCTTGACGCTAAAAAAGAAGTGGGAAGTAATGCGCTATATGAAGCTAAAGAAGGTTTAGAAAAGGTTAAAGACTTAGCTAAAGCTAAGTTTGACGAAACTATTGATATTGCAATAAAACTTGGTGTTGATCCAAGGCATGCAGACCAGCAAGTGCGTGGAGCTGTAGTATTGCCTCACGGCACCGGCAAAACTCGTACAGTACTGGTGTTTGCCAAAGGCGAAAAGGTAAAGGAAGCAGAAGCGGCTGGAGCTGATTTTGTTGGATCAGACGAGTTAGTTGCTAAAATTCAAGGTGGCTGGTTTGGTTTCGATGTAGCAGTTGCTACACCGGATATGATGGGCGTAGTTGGTAGATTAGGTAAGTTATTGGGACCAAAAGGTCTAATGCCAAACCCCAAAGTGGGAACAGTTACTTTTGATGTGGAACGTGCAGTTAAAGAAATAAAAGCTGGTAAAGTAGAATATCGTGTTGATAAAGCGGGCATAATTCATGCTCCTATTGGAAAAGCATCTTTCTCTTTGGAACAACTGGCGGAGAACTATAAAACACTTATGGGGACTATAATCAAAGCTAAGCCGGCTGGTGCAAAAGGACAGTATGTTAAGAACATAACCCTATCTTCAACTATGGGACCAGCTATTAAAATAAGCACAGCTAAATTAGTTTAAGCTTGACATGCTCAAACTTAATGATATACTTTAATACAAAAGAATAATAACACTAGCCGTAGACAGTAGGTGCGACATCTGGAAAAGATGTTGCTTAAGCTATAGAGGCCTACCTAGGTTGGTTCAAGGCTTAATTGATATTGAGTCGTGACCTCCGTCTGTCTGCGGGGGTTGTTTTATTTCTGGGAAAGGAGGCGACTTTTTTGGGCAGCCTAGAAGGAAAGAAACAAGTAGTCGAAAGCATTAAGGAACGTCTACAAAAAGCACAATCGGTTGTTATTGTTGAGAATAAAGGCTTAAAAGTATCTGAGGCAACGGAACTGAGAGCAAAACTCAGGAAAGGTAATGTTGAGCTAAAAGTATTGAAAAATACATTAGTGAAAATTGCTGCTGAAGATGCAGGCGTTACTGGTTTGGATGAATATCTAATGGGACCTAATGCCTGGGCATTTAGCAATGAGGATCCCGTGTCCGCCGCTAAAATATTGGTTGAATACAGTAAAACTAATAAGAATTTGATTGTTAAAGGTGGAATTCTGGAAGGGGCGGCTTTGGATGAACAAGGAGTTAAAGCATTAGCAGAACTTCCATCCAAAGAGGAACTATTGGCGAAACTGTTATCTGCAATGCAAAGCCCTCTCACTGGTTTGGCCAACGTGTTGCAAGGACCTATACGCAAATGTGCTTATGCATTGGAAGCTGTACGCAAAGAAAAAGAAAACGCCTAGTAGTATAAGAATATCTTATATGAAAATAAGGAAAGCAAAATTACCGATAATAAAACAAATAAATGTATAGTATTTAAGGAGGTAAGATTTAAATGTCAAAAATTAATGAGATTATTGAATCCGTGAAAGGTTTAACTGTTATTGAACTTGCTGAGCTTGTTAAAGCTTTTGAAGAAGAATTTGGTGTAACTGCTGCTGCACCCGTAGCTGTTGCAGCACCTGCTGCTGGTGGTGGAGCTGCAGCACCAGCTGCTGAAGAAAAGAGCGAATTTGATGTAGTTCTTACTGCTGCTGGGGACAAGAAAATCAATGTTATCAAAGTAGTCCGTGAAATCACCGGTTTAGGACTGAAAGAAGCTAAAGCTCTTGTAGATGGTGCTCCAAAACCTGTAAAAGAAAAAGTGAGCAAAGAAGATGCTGAAGCTATTAAAACTAAACTTACTGAAGCTGGTGCCAGCGTAGAAGTAAAATAATAGCCAAAAAAAGTGTGTAAGTTACTTCAGGCTGTTGGGATATTGATACCAACAGCCTTCATTACTATATAAGCAGATAGATCTTGACAAGTGTTTCCTATTATGCTAAACTTAGAAAATGCGATTTGTGTGAGAAGAATACAGAATTATTATATAAAACAATATATACTAATTTTGCTGTTTGATGAATAAAAAAGGTCTCAATAGGAAAAAATAAATGAGTGCAATGAAAATAGCAAGGTTTGATATGCCTTGCTATTAGGTGTTTTTATATTGCTTAATAAGGGCTGAGGGGTGAGAGTATTAATGCGTCATCCAGTGCAAGTGGGTAAAAGAACTCGGGAGACTTTTGCAAGGATTAGAGAGGTGCTGGAATTACCCAATTTAATTGAAATCCAACAAAATTCCTACCAGTGGTTTTTGCGTGAGGGGATAAAAGAAATGTTTGACGATATATCTCCTATCCAAGATTTTACTGGTAATTTAGTGCTGGAATTCATTAATTACAGTCTTGGTGATCCAAAATATTTGGTCGAAGAGTGTAAAGAACGGGATGTTACATTTTCTGCACCTCTAAGAGTACGAGTAAGGCTGATTAATAAGGAAACCGGGGAAGTTAAAGAACAAGAAGTATTTATGGGTGATTTCCCTCTCATGACAGAAAAAGGTACATTCATTATTAATGGAGCCGAGAGAGTAATAGTAAGTCAGTTGGTTAGATCGCCGGGAGTATACTATAATGAACAAATTGATACTAGCGGAAAGAAACTATATGGTGTTACCATAATTCCTAACCGCGGAGCATGGCTTGAATTTGAAACTGATGCTAATGACAATATTTTTGTCCGCGTAGACAGGACGAGGAAATTACCTGCTACTGTTTTGCTTAGAGCATTAGGGTATGGTAGTAATGGTCAAATAGCAGATCTATTTCAAGATAATGAACAAATACGTTTGACTCTGGAAAGGGATCATACGGAATCAGAAGATGAAGCACTTGTAGAAATATACAAACGATTGCGTCCTGGAGAGCCACCGACGGTAGAAAGTGCTAGATCGCTATTGAACACGTTGTTTTTTGATCCCAAACGTTATGACCTAGCTCATGTAGGACGTTATAAACTAAATAAAAAGCTTAAAGTAGGGATAGATACTAGCATACGTCATATTACAAAAGAAGATATTATTGCGTCTGTACAATATCTATTGAAACTCATGAAAGGAGAAGGGCAACCTGATGATATAGATCATTTAGGTAATCGTCGTCTCCGTTCAGTGGGGGAATTGTTGCAAAACCAATTTAGGATAGGTCTTTCTCGTATGGAGAGAGTTGTACGTGAACGTATGACTATACAGGATGTAGATGTAATTACTCCTCAGGTATTAATTAATATTCGCCCAGTTGTTGCGGCAATTAAAGAATTCTTTGGCTCCAGCCAGTTGTCCCAATTTATGGACCAGACAAATCCGTTAGCGGAACTGACTCACAAGCGGCGTTTAAGTGCTCTAGGGCCGGGAGGGCTTTCTAGGGAAAGGGCCGGTTTTGAAGTAAGGGACGTGCACCATTCCCACTACGGTAGAATGTGTCCTATAGAAACCCCTGAAGGACCTAACATTGGGCTGATAGGTTCATTAGGTACATATGCGCGGATTAATGAATTCGGTTTTATTGAAACGCCTTATCGTAAGGTTGATAAAGAGGCGGAACGGGTAACGGAAGAAATAGAATATTTAACGGCCGATGAAGAGGATGAATTTACTATCGCTCAGGCTAACGCTCCGCTGGATGAAAATGGGTATTTTACCAACAAAAAGATCAATGCCCGAGTAGGAGATGAAATCCTGATAGTACCTGCCAATAAAGTGGATTACATGGACGTATCCCCTAAACAGGTAGTGTCTGTAGCTACTGCTATGATTCCCTTTTTAGAGCATGATGATGCAAACCGTGCGTTAATGGGGGCCAACATGCAAAGGCAAGCAGTGCCGCTTTTGCGTACTGATTCACCTTATGTGGGAACAGGCATGGAATATAAAGCTGCAAAAGATTCGGGTGTTGTTATAGTAGCTAAAAGAGGTGGAATTGCTGAACGAGTAACAGCAAAAGAAATTTATATTAGATGTGATGATGGTAAATTAGATAAATATAAAATGGTTAAATTTTCTCGTTCTAATCAGGGAACTTGTATTAACCAGAAGCCGATAATCTCCAAAGGAGAAAAAATTGAGGCGGGTCAGATAATAGCAGACGGACCTTCTACGGATCAGGGCGAGTTGGCCTTAGGGAGAAACGTTTTAGTTGCTTTTATGACTTGGGAAGGTTACAACTACGAAGATGCTATCCTGATCAGTCAAAAATTAGTTAAAGAAGACTATTTTACTTCAATACATATAGAAGAATATGAGTGTGATGCCCGAGATA
Organism: Clostridia bacterium; assembly: GCA_018433015.1. Taxonomy (GTDB): domain Bacteria; phylum Bacillota; class Peptococcia; order DRI-13; family SV3-B141; genus SV3-B141. Next base: position 6,296 of record JAHDSB010000018.1, read on the forward strand.
CTAAATTAGGTCCTGAAGAAATCACCCGCGATATCCCTAACGTAGGTGAGGATATTTTAAAAGATCTGGACGAACGGGGCATTATCCGTGTCGGTGCAGAAGTAAGACCGGGGGATATTTTAGTCGGTAAAGTTACTCCCAAGGGAGAGACGGAACTAACAGCGGAAGAGCGTCTCTTAAGGGCCATATTCGGAGAAAAGGCAAGAGAAGTAAGAGATACTTCTCTACGTGTGCCTCACGGCGAAGCGGGTAAAATTGTTGATGTAAAGGTCTTCTCCCGTGAAAATGGGGATGAATTAGCTCCTGGTGTAAATCAAATTGTACGTGTTTATATTGCCCAAAAACGTAAAATTTCACAAGGAGATAAAATGGCAGGACGCCATGGTAACAAAGGTGTTATTTCCAGAATATTGCCGGAGGAAGATATGCCATTCCTTCCTGACGGTACACCCGTGGAAATTGTGTTGAATCCCTTGGGAGTTCCTTCCCGTATGAATATAGGGCAGGTTTTAGAGACTCATTTAGGCTGGGCTGCGAAAGCCTTAAATATAAGAGTTGCTACCCCTGTCTTCGATGGTGCTACTGAGGGTGATATCAAAGAAGCATTAGCACAAGCAAATCGGCCAGATAATGGAAAAACTCTTTTGTATGATGGCAGAACAGGGGAGCCTTTTGATAATGAAATAACAGTAGGGTATATGTACATATTAAAACTGGCTCATTTAGTTGATGATAAAATCCATGCTAGATCAACAGGACCATACTCTCTGGTAACCCAACAACCATTGGGAGGTAAAGCTCAGTTTGGTGGACAGCGTTTTGGAGAAATGGAAGTATGGGCGCTGGAAGCCTATGGTGCTGCTTATACGCTACAGGAAATATTAACAGTAAAATCTGACGACGTTGTTGGGCGCGTGAAAACTTATGAAGCAATTGTTAAGGGTGAAAACGTGCCGGAACCTGGAGTGCCAGAGTCATTTAAGGTATTGATTAAAGAATTACAAAGCTTAGGTTTGGATGTTAAAGTTCTTTCTGAAAACGATGAAGAAATCGAAATAAAAGAAATGGATGATGATGTCAGTGAAGCTGCTAAAGAATTAGGCTTAGATGTGCACGCTCCTGAAAAATCCGGAGAAGGAGCTGCGGCTAACGATCAGGGAGAAAACAGGGATGAGAGTACCGAAGAGGAACCCGGAATTTTAAGTTTCGAAAGCGAATTGAAAGAAATTAGCGATGAAGAAGAGAGTGATATCGAGTAAAGGTGAGATGTTCTAAGGAAATATAACATAGAAGGGAGAGACACCCTTGTTAGATGTTAATAACTTTGACAGGATGCGAATTGGTTTAGCTTCTCCTGAACAAATACGTGCCTGGTCTAGCGGTGAGGTAAAGAAACCAGAGACTATTAATTACCGTACGTTAAAGCCAGAACGTGAAGGGCTGTTCTGTGAGAAAATATTTGGACCCACAAAAGATTGGGAATGTCACTGTGGAAAATATAAAAGAGTAAGGTATAAAGGGGTCATTTGTGATCGCTGCGGTGTAGAAGTGACCAAATCCAAGGTTCGTAGGGAACGGTTGGGACACATTGAGTTGGCGGCACCATGTTCTCATATCTGGTATTTTAAAGGTATACCCAGCAGAATGGGTCTTATACTGGATATTTCTCCTCGTTCCTTAGAAAAAGTATTGTATTTTGTATCATATGTTGTTACAGATCCCGGAGATACTCCTCTTATGAAAAAACAGCTCTTGACAGAAGGTGAGTATCGGGAATATAGGGATAAATATGGTAGCCGGTTTCAAGCCGGAATGGGCGCTGAAGCTATCAAACATCTATTAGAAGAAATGGACTTAGATCAGATGGCTGCTGAATTACGAGCTGAACTTAAAGAGGCTACAGGACAGCGGAAAATCAGAGCTATCAGAAGACTGGAAGTAGTTGAGTCCTTCAAACACTCGGGCAACAGACCGGAATGGATGATAATGGATGTTATACCTGTTATACCACCGGAATTGCGTCCTATGGTTCAACTAGATGGTGGACGGTTTGCTACGTCTGATTTAAATGATCTATATAGACGTGTTATAAACCGGAATAATCGCTTAAAGAGACTTCTGGATTTAGGTGCCCCTGACATAATTGTTCGTAATGAAAAACGCATGCTGCAGGAAGCTGTAGACGCTTTAATAGATAATGGACGGCGTGGAAGGCCGGTAACGGGACCGGGGAATCGGCCTCTGAAATCTTTAAGCGATATGCTTAAAGGTAAACAAGGGCGTTTCCGTCAGAATCTGTTGGGTAAACGTGTGGATTATTCAGGACGTTCCGTTATTGTTGTGGGACCTGATTTGAGAATGCATCAATGTGGGCTGCCTAGAGAAATGGCCTTAGAACTTTTTAAACCTTTTGTAATGAAAAAGCTGGTTAATGACGGGCATGCTCATAATATAAAGAGTGCAAAGCGCATGGTGGAAAGGGTTAGAAGTGAAGTTTGGGATGTTTTGGAGGAAGTAATAAAGGATCATCCGGTATTGCTGAACAGAGCACCAACGTTGCACCGCTTAGGGATTCAGGCCTTTGAACCTGTGCTGGTAGAAGGTAGAGCTTTAAAATTACATCCCCTAGTATGTACAGCATATAATGCGGATTTTGATGGAGACCAGATGGCTGTACACGTACCTTTGTCTGCAGAAGCCCAAGCTGAGGCTCGGTTGTTAATGTTATCCTCACAAAACATTCTTAATCCCAAGGATGGTAGGCCGGTTTGTACACCAACCCAGGATATGGTACTTGGTTCGTATTATCTGACAGTAGAAAGACCGGCAAAGCCTGGCGATAAAATCAAAATATTTGCCAATGAAGCAGAAGCTCGCTACGCATATACAGTGAAGGCTGTTACACTTCATGAACCTATTAAAGTACGCAAAAACGGAGAGCTACTGGAAACTACTACCGGAAGAGTTATTTTCAATCAAGTTATACCTTCTGAAGTAGGTTTCTTCAATGAGGTAGTAGGTAAAAAACAACTAGGGAAAATAGTTGAAAAATGTTTTAGACTTTTAGGAAATGAAATTACAGCCAGAATGCTTGATGGAATAAAGAGATTAGGATTTGATTTTTCTACCAAAGCAGGTATTACAGTTAGCGTTTCTGATATTATTGTTCCTGAAGCCAAAATTACCTTGTTGAGTGAGGCAGAGCAACAAGTAGAAAAAATAGAAATGCAATTCAGGAGAGGTCTAATAACAGATGAAGAACGCTATCAACTTGTTATAGGTGTATGGAATAAAGCGACAGATGATGTTACTAATTCATTAATGGAATCTTTGGATCGCTTCAATCCTGTTTACATGATGGCCAACTCTGGTGCTCGTGGTAATATTCAGCAGATTCGTCAGCTGGCAGGTATGCGTGGATTAATGGCGGATCCTTCGGGACGTACTATTGAAGTACCAATTAAGTCGAATTTCCGTGAAGGGTTAACGGTATTGGAATACTTTACCTCAACTCACGGTGCCAGAAAAGGTTTGGCCGATACGGCGTTAAGAACAGCGGATTCGGGATACCTTACGCGACGTCTGGTAGATGTTGCCCAAGATGTTATTGTTCGCGAAGATGATTGTGGGACTAATGTAGGCCTCTATGTAGATGAAATTAATGATGGTGGAGAGGCTATTGAATCCTTGGCCGAAAGAATTACCGGGCGTTTTGCTATGGAAGATGTAATCCATCCGCAAACAAACGAAGTGATGGTTAAAGGTGGCGAAGAAATCACAGAAGAAGCTGCTAATGCTATTGCTGATGCAGGTATTAAAAGGGTATATATTCGCTCAGTACTGACTTGTAAATCGCGTTATGGAGTCTGTAGAAAATGTTATGGCCGTAATTTAGCTACAGGACGTATGGTGGAAATAGGTGAAGCTGTCGGAATTATTGCCGCCCAATCAATAGGTGAGCCTGGAACTCAGTTGACTATGAGAACCTTCCACACCGGTGGTGTTGCAGGGGACGATATTACACAAGGTTTGCCTCGTGTAGAAGAACTGTTTGAAGCTAGAAAGCCAAGGGGTCAGGCCATAATATCCGAGGTTGATGGAGAAGTACACATCAGCGATGCTAAAGGACGTAAAGAAATCGAAATTGTTCATTCGGTAGATGATAGATATATTTACCAAATCCCCTTTGGTTCTAGAGTTAAAATAAAAGAAGGCCAAAAAGTTGAGGCCGGACAAGAACTAACGGAAGGTTCCATTAATCCTCATGATTTGTTAAAGATAAAGGGGATTAGGGGAGTTCAAACCTATCTATTACGAGAAGTTCAAAAGGTTTATCGCTTACAGGGTGTAGATATAAATGATAAACATATTGAAGTTATGATTAGACAGATGATGCGCAAGGTTAAAATAGATAGCCCTGGGGATACAGGACTGTTGCCCGGTGGTCTTATTGATGTGTTTGAGTTTGAAGAGGAGAATGCCAAGGTGTTTGAACAGGGCGGCGAGCCGGCTACAGCAAAACCGGTGTTATTAGGAATAACAAAGGCCTCTTTGGCTACCGACTCCTTCTTGTCGGCTGCATCATTCCAAGAAACCACACGGGTGTTAACGGAGGCTGCCATCAAAGGAAAAACAGATCCTTTATTAGGGCTTAAAGAAAATGTTATTATTGGTAAACTAATTCCTGCAGGAACGGGAATGTCAAGGTATCGTAATATTAAAGTTGAAACTAAGGACGAAGAACAACCGGCAATAGATGTTGAATTATTATAAAACTGTATATTCAACAAAATATTATTCTTGACAGCTTATAATGCCAGTGATAAAATTACTCAGTGTGTTATTCCAAAGGGGGTCTAACCACTTGAAAAGATTAGTAGGAGCCTCAAAAAAAGCCATAGGGTTTAAACAGTCTATGAAAGCTATAGATAAAGGACTGGCTACTGTTGTCTATGTTGCAGGGGATGCGGAAGAAAAGATCAAACAACCTCTGATTGATGCCTGTAAGGATAAGAATATCCCCCTTGTTACAGCTGATTCCATGGAGGAATTAGGAAAAGCAAGTGGTATCCAGGTTAAAGCTGCGGCGGCAGTAGTGCTTGAGTAAGACTGATTAAATATAATTCAAAATTGTTGATATGTGCGGGTCGAAGGGTATCCAAGATACCGTTCGGCTTGCTATCTATATTTTGCTGCAATTGTAAAGGAGTATTATGATGACAGCTCGGGAAGGAGGTGTGTTACATGCCAACAATTAGCCAGTTAGTTAAACATGGGAGAAAGTCAGCAGTAAAAAAATCAGACGCTCCTGCTTTGAAAGAATGCCCTCAAAAGAGAGGTGTTTGTACGAGAGTATATACAACTACACCTAAGAAACCGAACTCAGCCTTGAGAAAAGTAGCAAGGGTTAGATTAACAAATGGAATAGAAGTTACAGCATATATTGGTGGTATTGGCCATAATCTACAAGAACACTCCGTAGCACTGGTGCGCGGCGGGCGTGTTAAGGATTTACCAGGTGTTAGATACCATATAGTACGTGGTGCATTGGATACCGCTGGAGTGCAAAAGCGTAATCAAAGTCGCTCCAAATATGGTACAAAGCGTCCTAAAGCTGGGGCTGCGAAATAAAGTTAGTTTAGCTTATGAATAACCAGAATTTAGTGTAAAGGGGGCGAGAAAATGCCAAGAAAAGGTCCTGTACCGAAGAGAGTGGTTTTGCCCGATCCATTATTTAAATCAAGATTGGTGACAAAACTTATTAATAAAGTAACTTATGATGGTAAAAAAGGTATAGCAGAAAAAGCTGTATATGGTGCTTTTGATATTGTGGAAAAGAAGACAGGCAAAAATGGGTTAGAGGCATTAGAAGAAGCAATGAAAAATGTTATGCCTGTATTAGAAGTTAAAGCACGCCGTGTGGGTGGTGCTAACTACCAGGTACCCATTGAAGTGCGCCCGGATAGAAGAAATACCTTAGGAATTAGATGGCTTGTTGAATTTTCACGCAAACGCGGAGAAAAGACCATGGAAGAGAGACTTGCCGGGGAAATTATGGATGCACTTAATAGCACAGGTGGAGCCGTTAAGAAAAAAGAAGATACTCATAAGATGGCTGAAGCCAACAAAGCTTTTGCCCATTATCGTTGGTAACATTAGTGTGATATCAGAATATAACAATTAATAAGTTCGGCATATAACCAGCCTTTATAGGCTTTAGGAAGGGGGCTAAATCATGGCTAAGAAACCAACATTGGAAACAACCAGGAACATTGGAATCATGGCCCATATAGATGCCGGAAAGACAACGACAACTGAAAGAATGCTATTTTATACCGGTAGGGTTCACAAAATTGGTGAAACCCACGATGGTGCTGCTACCATGGACTGGATGGTTCAAGAGCAGGAAAGAGGTATAACCATTACTTCTGCTGCTACTACATGTTTTTGGAGAGATCATTGCATTAACATTATTGACACGCCAGGACACGTTGACTTCACCATGGAAGTTGAACGTTCATTGCGCGTGCTCGATGGTGCAGTAGCGGTATTTTGTTCAGTAGGGGGCGTAGAACCTCAATCTGAAACGGTGTGGCGGCAGGCTGATAAATACGGGGTACCCCGTATAGCGTATATTAACAAAATGGATAGAATAGGTGCGGATTTTATCAGAGGCGTTAACATGATTAAAGATCGCCTAGGAGCTAATCCCATTCCTCTTCAACTCCCAATCGGTTCAGAGGATAGTTTCCGTGGTATTGTTGATTTAGTAAAAATGAAAGCATTTATCTATGTGGATGATTTAGGCACGAGAAGTGAAGAAACTGAGATTCCCGAAGATATGGTAGATCAAGTGAACGAATACAGGGAAAAACTTGTAGAAGCAGTAGTTGAAGGCGACGAAGAGTTGATGATGAAATACCTGGAAGGTGAAGAAATCACCGAGGAAGAGCTAGTAAAAGGTATACGTGAAGCAACTTTGCAAGTTAGATTCATTCCTGTTTGCTGTGGTTCATCTTTTAAAAACAAGGGTGTGCAACTTCTGTTAGATGCTATAGTTAATTATATGCCGTCACCCCTTGACATTCCGCCGGTTAAAGGAGCAAATCCTGATACTGACGAAGAAGATGAACGTAAAGCAAGCGATAATGAACCTTTCTCTGCTTTAGCTTTCAAAATCATGGCTGATCCTTATGTAGGGAAACTTGCTTTCTTCCGTGTATATTCGGGGGTATTAAAATCAGGGACTTATGTATACAATTCCTCGAAGGGTAAGAAAGAAAGAATCGGTAGGCTTTTAAAAATGCATGCTAATCACCGGGAGGAAGTTGAAGCAGTCCATGCTGGTGATATTGCAGCAGCCGTCGGTTTGAAGGATACTTCCACAGGAGATACTCTCTGTGATGAAAACAACCAAATAATCCTTGAATCCATGGAATTCCCTGAGCCCGTTATAGATGTTGCGATAGAACCAAAAACCAAGGCTGACCAGGAAAAAATGGGTCTTGCCCTTACACGCCTTGCGGAGGAAGATCCTACTTTTAGAGTTCATACTGATCAAGAAACGGGGCAAACAATTATCTCTGGAATGGGCGAATTACATCTAGAAATCATTGTTGACCGTTTACTACGCGAATTTAAAGTTGATGCTAATGTAGGTAGACCTCAAGTTGCATATAAGGAAACTGTAACTAAGCCCGTTAAAGCTGAAGGTAAGTTTGTTCGTCAAAGTGGTGGACGTGGTCAATACGGACATTGTTGGATCGAAATCGAACCTTTGGAAGCTGGCTCAGGTTATGAGTTTGTTAATAAAATAGTCGGCGGTGTTATACCCAAAGATTATATACCCGCTGTAGATAATGGTATTAGAGAGGCTATGGAGAACGGTATTTTAGCCGGTTATCCTGCTATAGATATTAAAGTAACTCTTTATGATGGGTCTTATCATGAAGTGGATTCATCAGAAATGGCCTTTAAAATTGCTGGTTCAATGGCATTTAAAAATGCATCGGCAAAAGCTGGTGCGGTAATTTTGGAACCCATAATGAAAGTTGAAGTTGTAGTACCGGAAGAATATATGGGTGATGTTATAGGTGATGTCAACTCACGCCGGGGTAGAATAGAAGGTATGGAACCCCGTTTAGGTGCACAAGTAATTAGAGGTTTTGTACCCCTTGCTGAAATGTTTGGCTATGCAACAGATTTGCGTTCCAGAACTCAAGGTAGAGGTACGTATGTAATGCAATTCTCCCACTATGAGCCGGCACCTAAAAACATAACTGACAAAATAGTAGAGAGAAGACAAGGTAAATAAATACCTGTACATTAATTATAAAGTGATCAATAAAATTTACAGATAAAAGGAGGAAATAAAATGGCTAAGGCAAAATATGAAAGAACGAAGCCCCACGTAAATATTGGGACCATTGGACACGTAGACCATGGAAAAACAACCTTAACAGCAGCAATAACCTATGTATTATCAAAAAGAGGATATGCACAGGAAGTAGCC
>JAHDSB010000194.1 GCA_018433015.1 Clostridia bacterium
ACGCAATAAGTAAAGTAAATATTTATTATTATTCAGCGCCATCAGAATATGGTGGCGCTGCTTCCGAGATATGGGAACTATTTGAGCGATAAAGTGGTTCTAAATGACCGGTAAGGTGGTATTCTTAAAATGAAATATGCAATTATTAAGATAGAAAGGGTTCTTATTCCTACTGTCAAAAAGAGAAAGTTTAATTAAAGGGGAATTTTTATGATTATTCGACAAGAAAAAGTAAATGACTATCAAACAATATATAAGTTGGTAAAGACTGCTTTTGAAACAGCAAAGGTTAAAGATGGAAACGAACAGGATTTTGTTAATGTACTGCGCAATAGCGATAAATACATTCCAGAGCTTGCCTTGGTAGCAGAGAAAGATAACCAGATTATAGGTCACATTATGTTGACCAAAACCTACGTAGAAAATGGTAGTTGCAAATTTGAAGCCCTTCTTTTAGCTCCTGTTTCCGTCATGTTAGAATATCGTAAGCAAGGTATTGGCACAAACTTAATACGAACAAGTATGGAAATAGCTAGAGACATGGGATTTAAGGCTATTTTTCTTGCAGGGGATCCAATGTATTACCACAGATTTGGTTTTGTACCAACAATGCAATTCAACATCAAGTGCTCCTTAGAGATTCCTGAAGATCTATATGAAAACATTATGGCCTGTGAGCTAGTCCCCCAAGGACTTGATGGTGTTTCGGGTGTTGTTAAACTATGAGATAACTTTAATCCCCTTAGCACAGAGAGTTGCAGCAACTTTTTAGATTTAGTAGCCTAATTCTTTATCAACAAGTATTACTTTTATTCTGCCTTTAATAAATTGTCTTGCTATTGTTACAAAGGAGTTACAAATTCTATCTTTACTTTTACAGTTAATACAATATCCCAATGCCACACAGGGAGTATTTTTATTTAGTCTTTTTGCATCTAATGGTGCTGCATAGTGTCTGACTCTTCGTGTAGCTTCCTCAATATTTTTTACTATTTTATTAATACCCGCTACTATGATAACCTGGCTTGGGCCGTAGATCATCGGGGCCACTCTACTTCCATTACCGTCAATATTATAAAGCTCTCCTTCCTCGGTTATGGCATTAGTACTAGATAAAAACGTATCAGCGCTAAAACTATCTCGGTAAATTTGATCTTTTTCTTTACGGGAGATGCCCTCCCTATATTTATCTAAGAATTGATATTTCCCTTTGCGAAGTAAATCAATAACCCCTGTTTCAAATAGGGTTATTGAATCACCTACTGCAACAACTGAATCTTCTTTAATAAACTCTTTAACTTTTTCTAGTAGTTCATGTTCATTTTTTACATAAAAACCTAAAATATTATTCTTTGCTAGACTATTAATGGTTTTTTCCACCTGTTTTTCTTTGTACCATAAAAGAGGTGAAACCATATTACCTACCTCCCTCTATTAATTGTAAAGCTGGGTTAGATCCTACAATAAAATGATAAAAAACAAATAAAAAGAGACTCATGGTTAAAACTGATGTACGCTGTTTGCGTTTAAGCTAAACAGTGAAGCATCAGAGATTAATCACATGAGTTATGACTATTGTAACAAGGAAAGCGGAAAAGGTAAATGTTCATCCATCCCTCTACAAGCATCAGTTGAGTAAGAAGAAAACTCACCGATGTCTTTTTTCACAAAGCAGTTGTATTAAATAAAGGCCATAGGTGAGTGTCAATTGCGCAATAATACAAAACAATGAGCAATATACGAAAAGTAAGTAATGTGTAAAAATGCTAAAGTAAATTTAGAGATCATGTTTAAACAGATATGCATAGTAGACTAGAATATAACTAAAACCTAGAAATTGATCAGTTGGATTAATTTCTAGGTTTTTTTTGTTACAATAATTGTTAACCACAAACCATTATGAAGATATATAATTAAGTTCAAATAACTAATAACACATCTTAAAGCGAAAAAATTTAAAATATTAGCAAAAATTTATGACAAGGAGGATAATTCATGGGATTATTAAATATTTTTAGAACTTTTATTCCTAAGAAAGTCCTTGTTTACTCAGCTATAGGTCAGAAGGATTATTATAGAACAACAGATAAACTTTCAAGGCATATGATTAAATACTGGAGTAAAGTACAGCTGAGCGCAGATGAAAGGCACAATTATTTTAGGAGTAAAAATACAATTTATGATATTTATGTAAAAGAGGAAGATATTCAAAAAGCCAATGAAGTAATACATGATAGGAACTAACACTCTATAGGTATTATATTATGTCCTATAGAGTGTTAGGCTAAAGAATGATATTATAATGATTGGAAATAAATAAAAAACCTGTAAATGATCAGATAGTACGTTAAATAACATCTAAAGGAAGGAATCTGCTATGAAAAAGAATACAAAACGGTGGTTTATTTGCTTAAGCAGCTTAATTACTATTGGATTAATGAGTATTTTTAGTATTAATCAATATGTTCAAAAAATTGGCATGAGTCACATAGTTGAAGCTGATAATGCTCCTCAAGCTGATGCAATTCTTATTCTTGGAGCTCGTGTTTATTCCAATGGAAATGTTTCCTTAATGCTTAAAGACAGATTAACAGCGGGGTATGAGCTTTATAAACAGAACAAAGCTGAAAAGATTCTTGTAAGCGGCGATCATGGTAGAAAAAATTATGATGAAGTTAATACAATGAAGACTTATCTTAAAGATAAAGGTATCCCTACTGAAGATGTCTTTATGGATCATGCCGGTTTCAGTACATACGAAAGTCTTTACAGAGCCAGAGATATTTTTCAAGTAAAAAAGGTTATTATTGTAACACAAGAGTATCATTTGATGAGAGCGATATTTATTGCCAAAGAATTGGGGCTAGAAGCATATGGAGTAGCATCGGATAAACATAGTTATGATAAACACATTTACAGAGGAGTTATGATTAAAAATGAGTTAAGAGAAATAGCAGCCAGAAATAAGGACTTTTTTATGGCAAAATTCCTTCAACCAGAACCCAAGTATCTGGGAGATGTTATTCCAGTAACTGGTGATGGCAGGGCAACGGATGATAAGCAAGAATAAGATATCAGTTGACCTTATTTGCTTTAGCTTGTTGAAAATCAGGAAATAGGAAATTAGCGCCAATTTTAGCAGCAAGTATACCACATAGGGCCCAAAATAAAATATGGTCAATAAAACTTAGGATAGGTGCTAAGGGCTTCTTGCTTCTTACTTCTACCCCGAATTTTGCTCCTAAACCATAAACAGCTACCCATGAAACGGCTCCTATACCTATACCCTTGAGGGCAGCGTGATCACGACCTGTAGCTGTAAGTAAATATACTATCAAGGATCCTAATATACCTAGTCCTACATGGTTATTAAGGGAAGCGGTTATTTGTGCCTCTTTGGTATTTACTTTATCTTCAGGTAAAAATAAATTTGCTGCTGTTTGACCATATTTTACATCTGTGAGTCCTACATAATATTCTAATGTATTTAATATTCTACTGGGGAAACCGGCTATTACGCCACAAATTAAACCTAATACTATACGGTCTTTGATTTTTTTCATGAAATTCTACCCTTAAATCAAGTTTTATATCAGTAGTTTGCCATGTTAAGTTTGTAATATGAGTTATTTTTATATTTGTAGGATGGTATAATCTGGTTGAACTTGGACTATTTTATATGAATTAAGTGGCAATTCTGATAGAGTAGATTGTCTTTCCAAAAAGTAATTTGAACAATTCCTTTATGTTTAGGTAATTCACTAATATGTACGGAGCCTTTATTATCAGTAATGTACTCAGCATTAAGACCACATCCGGCGATGCGAATTTTTATGCCTGCTAATGGATGGAGGTCTTTATGTTTTGCAAATACTTCTGCTGTAATTAAGGAATTATCTGACCTTACATTAGAAGAGTCTAAGAAAAGTTGCCATTTCCCGGGCTGAGGGTTGCGAATTAATCCATCATCTTCGGGCTGTAAGCATAAAGGAGTAATGGTTAAATCACCATACTCACTGCGATGGAGCAATCTTGGTTGAATAGCTGTTTCGCGTTTTTGATCTGGAGTTTTCCAAGACATGCCGAAAGAATTAACTAATCCCGTCCAGTTCAGTCTGACATGAAGTTCTGTACAATCTTCGGGAACCTGAAAATTCATGTGTCTCTCCGTTAATTTAGGTATAGGTATACGATTATGCATTATTAAGTCAGTCCAATCATTTTTAAATACAAGTTCCAAGTCTAGTTTGGTTCCAAAGGGCACTTCCCTGGGAATATCACTCATTTCACGAACAGTAGTTGTGCCATTTGAACACTGGGCATCAGCCAACTGGCGTTCAGGCCGAGTATCTCTAAAACTTTTCCCCCTTTCTGGAAGGAGAATAATGTGAGATGTAAAGCCCGGCATTTTATGTTCTATATCTGCTGTGTATTCTCCTTGTTGGTCCGTTTGCCCCATGATTTTTAAATTTCCGCCATAACCGATAATTAGTGCTCCCGGAATTAGCTCTGAGGAAATTGGATCAAATACCCGATATCTAACCTTCATTTTTGTGTCTATTAACCACTGCCTCGGTTCAACATCTACTAACAACCTGCTCATACTAGATCCCTCCTAAATATTAATTTGGTAACCAAGAAAAATAAATCTTTATTGAAAAAAGTTTCATTTAATTATATAAGAAAAATTTGGAAAATAATAGATAAAAATAAGGTAAAGAAAACAAAAAATAGAAGGTGAATATATGCAAATAAGAAAAATCATAATAATAATATCAATTTTAATATTAGCAGGTTGTTCCGGGGAACTGGACGCACCTAATGAAGATACACAAAATCCACACGATGAAAATACTGACATATCAGAAATAGCCAAAAGAGAAGATAATGAGAGAGCCCTTGGTTTGTTGGTGCTATCAATGGGGATTTAAAAATACATATGAAATTATATGTAGAAAAAAATAAAGTAGCGGGCGTTTATTACTATGACGATTATAAAAAGAATATTAATCTTTCTGGCGCCATCTATAATAATAATTTTTCCCTTTACGAAGAAGATGCAAAAGGTAGTATAGACGCAATCTTTATAACAGATGAACTAATAGAAGGAGTATGGCATGATGATAAGAATATTTATCCAATATATCTTATAAAAGAAGGAAGCAATATCTCCATACCTCAAGCTCCTGATAGGAATGTAATGAAGTGGAAGAACAGGTGGAAAGGTAAAAATTTAGGATTTTATTCAGGGTCAGAGTTAACAATAACACCTGTTTTTAATAATCTTATACGTTTTGATATCTCAGCTTTTGATGGTACTCACTCAGGTGGTTTTTTATCTTTAGCATTAATAGAAGATGATACTGCTGTTTACAAAGGTGAGAATGATACTTATTTAAAGTTTATTCTAAAAGAAGATGGTGATATTTACTTGGATACCAATGACTATAATTACTACTGTGGCATGGGTGTTGAATATGATTCCGTCTATACAAAACATAAGGTTGAGGCGATTCCTCCTACAGCAATGGAGGTAGGTCTAGTTTATAGTGAAGAGCAAGAAAGAATATTTAAAGAACTTACAGGAGAGCATTACAAAGATTTTATTAATTATGCCCAATATTATTCAGAGGAAGAAGAGGTAAAGGAGGTTGGTTTTTCTGTAAGATATTTTGGACTAAGGGGTTACTTTAATGCTGCTATTGTTATGATTAATCAAACAGATAATATAATTTTGGCTGCTGTAGAAGGGGCCGATGCTATATATTACTTTGCAAATAACAAAGCATATACTAATCCGCCAGATACTATAAAAATATGGTGTGAAGAGAAAACTGGAATGAAAATTAAAACAATAGTATTACAAAAGTAAAGGTAAGTTCGGCTCATACAATTGTGGTTGGAGGGATATCTATGTCAAAGCATGAAATTGTCACGTTATCGTGTAAACTGTTGGGCATATTTTTTATTGCTAATAGCCTTGTTTATTGCATTACTTCAATTAGTACAATAATAAATTTAATACAGGAATATCAGTTTAATTTCTTTGCCTATACATATGTAGGTCCATTCCTTATATATCTAATTTTTGGTTTAATCCTTTGGTTTTATGGGAGTAGTGTTGCAAATATTATTACAAAAGAAATGGACACAAATGCAGCAGATAAGCACACCAGAGTTACTGCAGATGAAGCACAATCTATTGGATTCTCTCTAATTGGATTATATATACTGGGAGGGGCTTTACCGAAATTATCATCATTTTTTGTTGCACTTATGCTTGTCCCCAACACTTCATTTGCTACAATCAGCAGAGGAATAGAAGTGGTAGTGCAAGTTGTGCTAGGTTTATTTTTATTATTAGGATCGCAAGGGCTATTAGGTGCAATAAAAGCTTTACGGTATTCAGGTAGACCCAATAAAAATGGTGATAGTGACCCACATGAATAGTCTGGGATAGGAGGTACTCAGGTGTTTAAACATAAAGGAACGGTAAGCCTTAAGACGGAAAGACTTTTACTCCGTAAATTTAGATATGCTGATGCAGAGGATATGTTTAATAATTGGGCTAATGATAGTGATGTTACAAAATATTTGACATGGCAGCCCCATGGAAGTATTGAGGTTACTAAAGAGATAATAAAATCATGGATAAGTGAATATGAAAAAGAAAATGTCTACAACTGGGCAATTGTCTTAAATGATACTGGAAAAGTTATAGGCTCAATTTCAGTGGTAAATGTATGCAATGAGCATCAAAGATGTGAAGTAGGCTATTGCATGGGGAAAAAATACTGGAATAAGGGTATTATGACGGAAGCTTTAAAATGTGTTATTAAATATTTGTTTTTCCAGGTGGGTATAAACCGTATTCAAGCCATACATCATCGTGATAATTCTGCTTCCGGAAAAGTTATGCATAAGTCAGGTATGAAATATGAAGGTAGATTAAAGTATTATTTGCTTAATAATAAAGGTAGCTATGTTGATTGTGATATATATGCTATTCTGAGAGGAGATATGGAGCTAAGATAAACAATAGCTTAGCTCCATATCTTAAGGGGAGGTAAAGAAAACTTCCGGTGAGGAAGTTTTACTTGATATTGGGAGGATTATGAAAAAAACTTGGAGTTTTAAAAAGCATTTTACTATATCTGGCATTACATTGTTATTGTTAAATATAATATTGAGATTAATTTTACCTGATGGAAGTGGAATTAGTGTGGGGTTTGTTCAAGGTGCTAGTGAACCAACTGCAATGTATATTAATAGTAAGCTACCAGGAGCTTTTATGATTGATCTCTTTAGCGTAATAATATTTCTAGTGATGCTAGTCTTAT
This sequence comes from Clostridia bacterium, assembly GCA_018433015.1. Classification (GTDB taxonomy): domain Bacteria; phylum Bacillota; class Peptococcia; order DRI-13; family SV3-B141; genus SV3-B141. Next base: position 7,341 of record JAHDSB010000194.1, read on the forward strand.
ATAAGCCCATAAAAAGATACATCGAAAGAAGATTTGAATAAAATGAACAGGGAGTAGCAAGTATTTCCTCAACACAATTATGATAAAATAGTGATTATTTACAGGGCTATAATGGAATGAAAAGACATTAATTTTAGAATAAAATAGCTGGACAAGCTTTGTTTTAACGAAAGATCAGGTTATTTAATAAGTCAAGAAAGAAAGGAAGATGTTAATGAAATGGAATGAATTATTTACTAATGACCAAATGCCAACTCATGAGGAAATTAAAAAATTTATCGGGGAAGGAGCACCACTATGGATAGATCTTCTTTCTTATATCGAAAAAGCCTATAATGCAAAACCTAAAATGGCGTATAGCAAGTGTGCTGCGCAGCCTGGATGGAATGTAAAATACCAAAAGAGCGGAAAATCTTTATGTACTCTTTATCCCATAGAAGGATATTTTATTGCTTTAGTCGTGGTAGGAGCTAAAGAAGAATCGGAAGTAGAAATGATGCTGAATACATTTACTCCATATGTGCAAGAGCTGTATCGTAATACAAAGTTTTCTTGTGGTGGTCACTGGCTGATGATAGAGGTAAAGGATGATTCTGTACTTGATGACATCAAAAGACTTATGGCGGTAAGAGTAAAGCCTAAGAACCAAATGTAAATAGAGTTTTGGGAGTGGGCAGGTAAATCCCCTAAATATATTACATAGAGCATCAATCATTCAGGAGAAAACCTTATAGGAGGAAATATATATACTACAAGTAATACGGATTTTATTTATGAAATTGAAGATAATGAAAAACTGTTAGCCAATAAAGTGTTTGAGTATGCCAGAAAATACTTTATTAAGAATAAAAGAAAAATGGAGGTAGTTTTTGATGAAACTAAAAAATAAGCTGCTAATTATCTTTTTTGCTTTAGCACTTGCTTTAACTGGTTGTCAAGCAAAGCAAAAAGATTTGTCTAGTGAGCCCCAGGAAAATAACTCAGATTCTAAAGTGGTTGCAGCAGTTGAAAATGATCCCAGGGAAGATAATAAATGGAGCAAGTTAAGTGAAATATCCCTTGATTTTGATTCAGATGGTAAAGAAGAAAATTTGGAATTACTAACAATGGCTCAAAGAGATGAGCAAGGAAATATCATGTGGGATGATGGACAAAAATGGCTTTTAATGGTACAGGATGATAATAGGTTCTATCCCTTGTTATCAGAGTATGTGCAGCTTGGTAGTGTCTACTTTAATGTATCCGATTATGGTGAGGAAGCAATACGTAAGATCACAGTTATCGTTTCTACTACTGCTAATTTTAAGATGACAAATTACGTTTATGATGAAAATAAACAAGGATATCGAGAAGAGCCTGTCTATAACTCCCAAGACATTAATTTTATATTTAGTTCCATCCCTTATTATCAATAAAGGAAGTCCTTAGCAATATTAGTACAAAAAGTTCGTTTTACTTAAATATTATTTATTATTAATCTCTTACATTAAGAAAAGGAGGTAGCATTGTGAAAATCTATCAGGTAGATGCCTTTACAGAACAACCATTTCAAGGAAATCCGGCAGGGGTATGTATTCTACAGGAAAAGCTTGATAAAAAACTGATGCAAAACATTGCACGTGAAATGAACCTGGCTGAAACCGCCTTCTTAATAAAAAATGGGGAAGAATATAATCTCAGGTGGTTCACACCCAATTCAGAAATAGATTTATGTGGGCATGCAACATTAGCAAGTGCCCATATTTTGTGGGAAAAAGAATATTTAAGAAGGGATCAGGAAGCAAAATTTCATACGAGAAGTGGAGTATTAACAGCAAAATTAATAGATAAAGGATGGATTCAATTGAATTTCCCGGCTTTACCGGAAGAAAAAACAGAACCACCCCTTGAGTTAATTGAAGCGTTAGGTTGCAAAGTAACATATGTTGGTAAAAATAAGTTTGATTATTTGGTAGAAGTTGAATCAGAAGAGATAGTAACGGCCCTGGAACCTAATTTCACCAAACTCTTTAAAGTGCCCATGAGGGGCGTAATTATTACAAGTAAGGCTAAGGAATATGACTTTATTTCCCGATACTTTGCACCGGAAGTTGGCATATGGGAAGACCCCGTTACAGGATCAGCCCATACATGCTTGGGACCATATTGGCAAAAGAAGCTTAATAAAGATGAATTTATTGCTTATCAGGCTTCAGAACGTGGAGGAGTTTTAAGAGTTAAAATATTAAAGGAACGAGTTTTAATATCCGGAAAGGCTGTAACAGTGTTAGAAGGGGAATTATTAATATAGTTAAAGGAATAGAAACGGAAGGATTTAAAGATGAATTTTGTTGGAATTGATTTAGCCTGGACATACAAAAATGAAAGTGGTATATGTGTAATAGATGATGCTGGACAAATAATTTATTGTGAAGCTAAGAATTTCTCTGATTTAGAAATTGCCTCCATAGCACACAATTTTTCAACTACGGGAGTAATAGTAGGAATTGATGCTCCCCTAATTGTAAACAATCAAGAAGGTTCTAGGTATTGTGATCGTGCTTTGATGAAGGGAAGATTCCATGAGAAAAGATTATCTGTTTTCGCTTGTAGCAAAAAATATATGCTAAATAGGTTTGGCGTGATAAGAGGAGAAAAAGTAGTTAAACAGATTAAAAGCTTAATACCCAATGCTAAAATTACTACTGCTATACAAGATCATGATTATGTGTTGATGGAGACGTTTCCCACAGGGATCTTTTTAAGTATATTTCCCCAATACTATCCTATAAAATATAAGTTAAAGAATAAGGTGCCTTTTGAAATTTCAAAATTAGAGATGGAAAAAATGTTAAAAGTTTTAATTAATTTAACGGATTATTCACCTGCAATAAAGAACATAGAAGCTATATTTAGTAATGATAAAAATATAGCTTCTATGACAAAGAAGGAATATAAACATTTGGAGGATAAAGTAGATGCCTTTCTATGTGCTTATTCCAGTTATTGGCTCAGATTAAAAAAGGGGATAGTTTTTGGTGATGAACAAGATGGGTTTATAATGTTGCCGTATGAACAGTGAAAAACAATATTAATATGTAAATTTTTCGCAGACTACGATTGTGGAGGAATCTTTAATGAAAACTCTGGGGTTAATTGGTGGTATGACTTGGCAATCAACTGTAGAATATTATCGTATCCTCAATGAGGAAGTTAAAAGAAGATTAGGAGGATACCATTCCGCACAATGCCTTATCTATAGTGTGGACTTTTCAGAAATAGAAGAATGTTTACAGAGTGGTAAGTGGGAAAGGGTTGAGGCTGTCTTATGCAGTGCGGCCCAAAGTCTAGAAAAGGGTGGAGCAGATGGAATTATTATTTGTGCCAATGCGCCCCATAAAATTGCCCAAGAAATCCAAGAAAAAATTAGCATCCCCATACTTCATATTGCGGAAGCCACAGCAGAAAAAATATTGGAACAAAATATTAAGGCTATCGGTCTGTTAGGAACAAAGCAAATAATGGAAAATAATTTTTATAAGTCATATTTAGAGAACAAAGGTCTTCAAGTAGTATTGCCCAACGAAGAAGGTTGTGAGCTTATAAATACAATAATCTATAATGAATTATGTTTAGGGATAATTAGCGAAGAAGCTAAAAATCAATATAAGGGTATAATTTCTTCATTAGTTTCCCAAGGAGCGGAGGGAGTAATCCTTGGCTGTAAAAAATTAACTTATTTAATTAAAGAGGAAGAATCAGAAGTCCCTTTATTTGATACCGCATCCATACATGCTCTCAAAAGCGTTGATTTTATGTTAAATGGATAAAAAAGGAGGGTTCCATAGTGCCTTGGTGTCCTAAATGTAAAACGGAATATCGAGAGGGCTACGACACATGCAGTGATTGCGAAGCAAAATTAGTAGATGTTTTAGATGTTGAGCAAGATTTGTACAGTATTGACGAAATTAAAGATTGGGCGTTATTAATCCAGACTTTTAGTGAAAATGAAGCAGAAATCGTTGAATCTCTTTTAAGGCCTTATGACATTCCTACATTACGGAAGGACAGAGGGGCGGGAGGTTATCTCAAAATATATATGGGTATGACAAATTTAGGAATAGATTTGTATGTTCCAGCAAACAGATATTGGGAAGCAAAAGATCTCATAAACGTAACGCCTAAAAAGCAAGAAAAACCAGACCCAAGAGAAATCACATATAGCAATACATAACAAAATGAACGAAGAAAAAGGGTTTGGCTCTTATTCTTTATAATTCCCCTGGTTATTCCCTTAATTTTGCATTTATTGCTAAGAGTAGCACAGTTTTTTTATCGTTAGATATAGATAGGAGAGTGCTGTTTGATGGAAAAGAAACGAACAGTAAATCGTGTTGTTGCGATTATATTGCTGATTATAGCCATTAATGGCTTAATAATAAGTCTGATTGTTGTCCAGCATAATTACAACAAAAGACATAATAGTGAACCCATGCCTGCTATAAATCAACAGTTAGCTGGTCCACAAAATATAGGTGAGATTACCGATGAGACTGAATTAGAAAAATTGTGGCAAGAATACTTTTACGATTCCATAGCAACCATATCCAACACATGGGAATTTAATAAACCCGAGGAAATAGAACCGGAAAATATAGCTATGTTTTGCTGGTTTAAGTACATAGATGAATATGGTAAAGAAAGTTTAGCTACAGTAAGCCAGGATAGTATGCTACGGGTTTTCCCTCTGGAAAAAGTTTTAGAATATGCAGAGCGTTATTTTAACATAACAACCCTTGATGTCTCAGATATCTCCGAGGGCTACGACTCTGAAAAACAAGCATTCACCTTTAATCTTGGCTCAGAACAGCGCTCATCTTACAAGGAAAGAAATCCTTGGGGGGTTCATTTAGATAAAGTTACTCGCCATAGTGACGGTTCGATCACAGCTGAAATGATTAGTTATGATACATATGAGAACAAGCGTCCCGAGATGATCACAACTCTATCATTACAACAACGGGAAGATGGCAGTTTCTATTTCACAAAGGGCAAGCGAGAATTTGTAGATAATCACCTTGTTACCATAACCGGTGAATATAATCATTTTGATAAGATATCAGGATTTACAGGAAATTTAGAAGCACTTTCCATGATAGGAGAAGTTAAGGACACCTTGATATTTGCCCATACACCTTATGATGAAGAGGAAAAAGCAGCACTCCTACTGGTAAACCCTGATAACCTCACAGTAGAAAAAACACTTCCCTTAAACAAACATCTTACTGATAATGATTTTAAGTTGGTAGGAGACAAGCTTAGGGTACTTTTACCGGAGAAGATTGCTATTTATGACTATAAGCTTGAACTACTTGAAGAGGTTCCTCTCCCTAATGTAATTTCAGATAAAATAAAGCGTGAGACTGAGCCAAATAACAATAGGGATGAAGTTGTATTTTGTGGGTATGATGTGTCTAAGGACATGAAATGGTATGTTTATGCCGATGAAGAGGGAGTAAAATTATTAAACAGTGAAGATAATGAGGAAAAACTTCTTGCAAAATCTGTACCGACGACATTTCCTGATGATGATTTAGCTTATTCATATCATTGCGAACCTAGCTTTGTGGCTGAGGACAAAAAGGTTATCACCGTGATGAGTGGATATGAAGGTACCATGGGTTATACTTTATGCGATCTGGAAAGTAATACTTGTAAAAAAATAAACATCAGTGCAGAGGTTTCTTCCACAGGTAGGATCCGCTACGATACAGGGATACTTGAGGTGAATACATATCTCTATGATGAAGAAAACCAATCATCGGGGTGTAAAACTCTGTATTTGGATTTTAAGTCGGGAGAAATAAGAGAAATAAAACTTGAAGACCCGGGTGATACCGGCTATATCAGGTTTGAAGGATTATGTTATGTTGGCCAGGATTATGCTGCCTTTGTAACTAGCAAATATGATTTTCAAGATAATGCAAACAATATGAGTTATATAAACCGCCTTGACCTTAAAACTCTAACTGTCGAACCTCCTATAATTTCAGTTGAAGCTGCAGAAACTAATATTCTGGGGGTCTTGTCAGATGGGCGCGTTATATTTTATTATGATCTTAACCCTAGTGAACGGGGCGTATGCATAACAAAATAAGCTGCACAATTAAGAATAAGAAGAGGTAGTACTAGTGGATATATTAAAAGTTAATCTAAAACATGCTGGTTATATAAATAAAAAAAATACTATTTATGATCTACAATTCACTATCAAGCAGGGAGAAATGGTAGGCTTAATTGGGCCTAATGGTGCAGGTAAGAGTACCACTATCAAGGCTATTGTGGGGCTCTTACCTGAAGTTATTGGTGAAGTATCTTTTGTGGGTGAAAATAAGAAATATGCTTATATACCTGAACAACCAATTCTCTATGATAAACTGACCTTGTGGGAGCATCTAGAACTTGTAGCCGCCGCATATGAACTAAACACATCCCAGTTCTATAAAAGAGTAGAAGAGCTGTTGGTGCATTTTCGTTTAGCACAATATAAACATCATTTGCCGGTTACTTTTTCTAAAGGTATGCAGCAGAAACTAATGATTATAATAGGTTTATTAATTCAACCTGCTGTTTATATAATCGACGAACCCTTTGTGGGACTTGATCCTCGTGCAACTATGCAGTTTATTCAACTTTTAGAAGAAGAGAAATGCACAGGAGCAAGTATGTTGCTATCTACTCATCAACTGGATATTGCCGAAAAAATTTGCGATTCTCTTATCTTGATTAATGAAGGCAAAATAATAATTCAAGGAAATTTGGAACAAATTAGGGCTAAATGTGCTATGCCTCAGGAATCCTTATTTAACTGTTTCAATTATCTATTGGAGCAAGAAATATGATAAATATTAATAAATTATTCATCAAAAGACTTACTTCTGAATGGAAATACAATCTTGGTGTGTGGAAATCAGTAACTGATTGGACTGTAGCCCTCTATATAGTCATACCTGCTCTAGCCTTTGGTATTTATCAGTATCGCTTATGGTGGTACAATCCCCCTAAAGTGTTAGCTATATTGCCCATTACCATTTTTATAGCTATTAGTGCTTTTTTTGCTTGGCAGGGAACAATTAGAATATTTGTTAAAGAAGCTGATCAACTGTTCTTATTGAAGCGAACTAAGTGGGTTCCGGGTATAATCGGTCGAGGGATAAGCTATTCTATTTTCTTAAATCTAATCCTCAGCCTCTTTTTCTTTAGTTTGATGGCTCCCTTGCTTATTAAGCATTATGAGATTTCTATCAGCGACTTTATAGCATTTTTCTTGATTACTTTTCTGATAAAAGTCCTTAGTGGTCTGTTGAAACAACGCATTTCCCTCTTTGTTCAAGGTATTAAACAATATTTAGCCCTGAAAGGATTATTTGTTTTACTGAGCAGCATTTTCGTCATAATTTTGCCTCATATATTTAATTCATCTGTGCTTTTTTTCTTGATAGTTCTAATTCTTTTAATTTGTAACTATGTTCTAATACAGAACAGAATCAAATTAGAAGGAACTTTCCTGGCTGATGTAGAGCGGGAACAAAAGGAGAGCTTAAAGTATGTAGGCTTCTTGTTAAGTTTCGCTGGTGTCAGGGTAGAAAATAAAAAAAGTCAGAGAAGTAGACCGTGGTTATTTAGAAAATCAAATCACATTTTTAAGAAAAGAACAACCATTAATGGCTTAGTAGAACTTTGTATTAAGGCTACTTTGAGAAACAAAGGGCATGTAACCCAATACATGGAACTAGTAATACTTTCTATTTTGACAGTACTGGCCTTACCTACATTAAAGTGGCTAATATGGTTGGGGATAGCCTTTATTTTAACTAATTTTGTAGGCTTATTTTGGAAAGAGTTTATGGTTTCAGAGTACACAAAAATTTTTCAATGGAAAAAAGAACACAAATATTTGGCTTTACGCAAGTTTTTATTTATCATGACTTTACCCGGTTTTTTGTTAGTTAGCACTGCCCTAGGATTGCAAACTTTTTCCTGGATAGGAATTCTGGTTATTATACCCCTTAGTGTAGGGCTTGTTCATTATATGAGTAAACTCGTTTCGCTGTATATTTGAATGTTTAATTAAAGCCTACTGGTAAAATGTACAAGTTCAAGCTACAGCGGAGTATGGTCGTAAATGATTAGGGCCAGGGTATAATTAAGAATAAGCAGCATAATAAAAAAAATCGCTATGTTTCTTTGAACATTTTATAATATAGCTTCCTTTCAAAAACTAAGCAAAGCAGTAGAAAATGTGGATGGGGGATAGCACATGACTAGAAAAGAAAAAGTATATACTGAATTAAGTAAACTTTGCGAAAATATTACATTAACGAAAATAAAAGAGGGTTTTTGTGGGTTTGACGCAGCTACCATAGGTGAGAAAGTAGGTATAAGCAGAAATAATGCTAGCAAAGAGTTGAACTCTTTAGTAGTAGATAAAAGAGTGATTAAAATATTAGGTAGACCTGTTTATTTTTTTAATAGAACCAAGCTTGAAGAGCTATTAAATATAACATTGAATGATAATCACCTAGAACTAAAATCATTTTCGACTATCCTTAAACTCAAAAAACAACCACCAGGAAATAAGCTATGTAAAAAGAATATTTTTGACAAAATTATAGGCTCCCAAGGAAGTCTGAAAATACCCATCGAACAAGCAAAGGCGGCTATTCTTTATCCTCCCCGGGGATTGAACACGTTACTGATAGGACCTACCGGAGTGGGGAAAACCACCTTTGCGGAGATGATGTATCGTTATGCCTTAGAAACCGGCAGGTTTATTACAGAAGCCAAGTTTAATATTTTTAACTGTGCAGAATATGCTAACAATCCTCAATTATTACTATCCCAATTGTTTGGCTATGCCAAGGGAGCTTTTACCGGTGCGGAAAAAGATAAGGCTGGCTTTATTGAAAAATCTCAAGGAGGTATTCTTTTACTAGACGAGATTCACAGATTGCCTCCTGAGGGGCAAGAAATGCTATTTCTCTTAATGGATAAAAATATCTATAGGAGATTAGGGGAAACGGAAAATAGTAGAGAAGCAAATGTATTGCTTATCGGGGCTACTACGGAAGACATTAATTCTACTCTTTTAAAAACGTTTCTCAGAAGAATACCGGTAATAATAAGATTACCTTCGTTTTTAGAAAGACCGATCTCAGAAAGACTGTTATTAATAAAACAATTTTTTAAGGATGAAGTAAAACGTGTGCAAGTCCCTATTAAAGTGTGTAAAAATGTAATAAAGGCATTTTTATTGTATGATTGTCAAGGCAACATTGGTCAACTAAAAGGAGATATTCAATTAACTTGTGCCCGGGGATTTCTGTATTATAAAACATCAGAGAAAAATTTGATCCAGATTGACACTTCCTTATTGCCTGAGCATGTTTATCAGGGACTTTTTAATTCCCAGGCAGACGATATTGTAAAACAGTTTGAGCTGGATAAAAAAGAATATTATGATTTTTCCCAGTCAGATAATGAAGAATTTGTTATGAGAGATGAATATAATATGTCCAGAGAGCTATATCAGGAAATTGGAGATAAATATACTTCCTATGCCAAAAAAGGCTATTCCCATACACAAATAAATAAAATGATAAATACTCATATTGAAAAATACGTAAAGAAATTATTGGAAAAGTGTAATGTAGCACAAGAAATTCCCGCAAATGAAGAATTATTTAAGATTGTTAGCCCTAGAATATACTATGCCGTAGATGCGGCCTTAAAGGTTGCAGAAAATAAACTACATAAAAGCTTTAATAAAAAGGTATATATAGCGTTAACATTACACATAAGTGCCCTTATAGAACGCATTGTAACTAATAAAACTATTCATCACTCAAAAATTAATGAAATAGCGTTAAATAATCCTGATGAATTTCAAACAGCAACTCTGGTAAAAGAGAAACTTGAAGAAAAATTAGAAATTGATATACCAAGAGAAGAGATAGGTTTTATAGCCATGCTACTGTATGCAGTAAATCTTGATGACGGACAGAAATATAGTAAAATCGGAGTGATAGTATTAGCCCATGGTAAATCTACAGCATCAAGTATAGCTAATGTTGCAAATAACATCTTAGGAACAAATCACTGTCGAGCCATCGATATCCCTTTGGATAAAAAGGTCGAAGATATATTAGATATGACTACAATACTAGTAAAAGAAATCCATCAGGGCAAAGGTGTATTATTATTAGTTGATATGGATTCGCTAGTGGATTTTGCAGAGATAATAACTAAAAAAACAAAGATTAAAACAATGTCATTAGAAATGATCGCTACACCAATTGTTATTGAGGCCTGTAGAAAAAGTATTCTCTCAGATGTAACATTAACAGAGTTAATTGAGGAGTTAAAAGGAATAAATCCTTATACGAAAAAACAAATAACAACTAAGGTCAAGCAGAAAGGGTTTAGCTGTAAAGTACGGACTATTATTACTACCTGTTTCACAGGGGAAGGCTCCGCTGTTAAGATAGTAGAAATGCTAAAAAATGCCCTACCTGTTATAGAGAAATGCAATATTAAAGTCAAACCTATAACTAAGGAAGAGTTTAGAACAACTGAGTTGCCTCAGGATGAGGAAATAATAGCAGTTGTAGGGACCGTAAATCTAAAGATTCCCACTGTACCTTATATATCACTAGATGAAATAATAATTGGTGACGGATTCAGAAAAATAGAAAAATTAATTATGTTTAATGATAATGAGGGTGTTGCAAGTACCAATGTCCCCAATTATCTGGTAGAAAAGGTACTAAAAGAATATTTGACATTTTTAGATCCCTGTAAAACTTATAAAATAGTAGATGATACGTTTAAAAAATTAAATGAGCTGATTACTATTAAGGATTATAAAAAAATGAAAATAAAATATATTGTTCATAGTTGTTGCATGGTAGAAAGACTAGTGCTGAATAAACCCATGGCATATAAAAATGTGAAAACATTAATACAAAACAAAAACAATTTATATAGAGCAATTAGAAAATCCTTAGTTTTAATCGAAGAAACTTTTAATATAAAAATTCCTGATACAGAAGTAGGATATATCATAGATATCTTTGATACACAATAATACATTAAAGTACGAAGAAAAAAAGAGTATTTCCTTTAAGATAGAGGAAGTACTCTTTTTCTTATGGTGAGGGGATTTATTAATATTTTGGTTACTAAATACACAAGTTGGCATAAGAATTGCAAAATTATAAAGACACCAGTAACACACCCAAATAATATTTACACTGCGAGGGAGGTGAATATTTTTTAGTAATTAGTGTTCAAAGAAAAGACGTTATATTAATTATGAAAGGAGCGATAGGAATTATTGGAATAGTTGTGATTGCCCATGGTGGTCTAGCAAAAAGTCTAGAAGATACAGCTAACCTCTTCATTCAAAATCCCGATGCTTTTACATCCTTAGATTTGTTGCCAGAATCAGGAACAGAATCTTTTATGGAAAAATTGCAGGAAACTATTAAGGAAGTTGATAGAGGAGAGGGTGTCCTGGTTTTAATTGATCTTTTTGGAGGAACACCGGCAAACAGCCTTTGGAAAGTAATATCCCTTACAGATAATTGTCTGGGAGTGACAGGGGTCAATCTGGGCATGGTATTAGAAGTTTTAAATAAAAGGGAATATACTTCATCTCTTATGGATTTAATGAATGATGCTAAAGAATCGGGAACTAAAGGTATTCAAGGATTACAGCCCTTTTCTGAAAATTCAAAGTGTTGCTGATAAGGTGAATGGAGTATTAAGGCACGCTAATATCTTTAAGCAGGAGGAAAGAATATATGGCAAACATCTTTTATCGCATAGATGACCGACTTATCCATGGACAAGTAATTACTACCTGGACCAAGTATTATAGATTACGAAAAATTTTTATCGTTGATGATCAGGTAGCAGATGATCCCATACAACGTCAAATCATAAAAGCAGTTGCACCTTCTGAGTTAACAATTGAAATACTAAAAGTAAATGAGGCACCACTACTAATCAAAGATGCTGAAACTGCAAATCAGACAAGTTTAGTCCTGGTTAAAGGACCAGATACCTTGATAGCTTTAAAAGAATTAGGAATTGATTTTACAGAGATTATTGTAGGTGGGATGCAATATAAAGAGGGGCGTAAAAAAATAACTCGAACAATATCGGCTTCAGAAGAGGAAGCTCAGGACTTTAAAAACCTAGCTCAACAGGGTGTGGAATTAATAGTTCAGCAGGTACCCACAGACCGACGTGGTAAACTAATGCCCGAAATAAATCGTTCGTTCCCGAAAGGAGGATAAAAAATGACTATATTTCAAGCTATATTGGTAGCAGCATGGGCTGGATTATCAGGTAATTATTTTATGGATTATTTAGGTTTTGCCAGACCCGTAGTGTCTGGTTTAGTAGTGGGGTTGATTCTGGGTGATGTAAAAACTGGAGTTATTATCGGTGCCACAATTGAAGCTATATTCTTAGGCGTTTTTACAGTAGGGGCAGCTTTAGCACCAGACCATAATTTGGCAGGCATAGTAGGTGTGGCTTTGGGCATCACTTCAGGATATGGAGTTGAGACTGCGGTAGCACTTGCCCTTCCCGTCGCAATGTTTGGACAATTTTTAATGATGAGTATCGTATATCAGGGTAATTTGATATCTCTGCATATGTCAGATGGTTTTGCCAGTGAAGGTCGTACAGATGCTATAGAGCGAACTTATTTAATTAGTGGATTATTGTGGTTTATTAAAGGCTTTATCCCTACCTTTCTTGCTGTATATTATGGAGCACCCTTGGTAGAAAAGTTCTTTAGTATGCTACCCGTATGGCTCGTTGACAGCTTTACCGTGGTAGGGGGAATATTACCGGCGGTAGGTTTTGCTCTTTTACTAAACGTTATAGGAGTATCTGGTAAAGTATGGGCCTTATTTGCAGCAGGCTTTGTCTTAGTAAGTTATTTGAATCTGGGTATGATACCCCTGGCTGTTCTGGCCACGGTTATAGCGTATATATACGTATCTCTTGAAACAAAACAGGAGGTGGTATAGGTGGAAAATGAAAAAAGAAAGAAAATAAGCCCTAAAGCCTTAATGAAAACAGCATGGCGCACCTTACTTTTTGAAAACTCCATTAATTTTGAAAGAATGCAATCATTGAGTTTTACGTATGCTATGATTCCAATACTTAAAGATCTGTATAAAACTAAAGAAGATCTTAGTAAGGCTCTTAAACGTCATTTGCAATTCTTTAATTGTAATGTTCTTACTACTTCGTTTATTATTGGTGTCACTGCCTCTATGGAAGAGCAAAGGGCTAACGGAGAACCCCTGACTGATGAAACGATTAATAGTACAAAAGCTGGTTTAATGGGACCGGGAGCAGGAATAGGAGATGCTCTATTCTGGGGCACCTTTGTTCCTATCGTAGGTGGTATGGCAGCAGCTATGGCATCAGAAGGACAGATTTATGCACCTATTTTCCATCAAATCATACGGGTGGGATTATGGATTGCCGCTATAATATTCGGTGTTAAATTTGGCTATAAGGAAGGATTATTAATTTTACAAAAAGCCGGACAAGCAGGGATAAAGAAAATAACAAGCGGAGCTACCATGCTTGCAGCTACGGTAATTGGTGGTTTAGTAGCAGCATTAGTTCATGCTCAAACGGGCCTAACCATTACTTCCGGTGATGTAGCCCTTAATTTACAAACAGATCTTTTTGATCAAATAGCTCCTAATTTGCTACCGTTACTATTGTTCTTTTTAATATTCTACTTGATTAATAAACGTAAGTGGTCTCCTCTTTTAGTAATAGGCTTTGTATTTCTCCTTGGTATTGTGACCACTTATTTTAATATATTAACAGTAGCTTGATTGGCTAGAAAACATCAGTATATAAATTTCAGTATCTATATAAGAGTTCAATGAATTGTCCTACTATTTTAGAAAAACAAATAAGTTAAAGAAAAATGCAACTATAATCTACAAGGAGGAATTATAAATGCGTGGAGTTATGTTTTATGAGCCAGGAAAAGTGAAGGTGGAAAATATACCGGAACCGACTCTAGAAGAAGGTGATATTAAGATTCAAGTAGAGTTGAGTGGAATTTGTGGTTCCGATATCAAGACTTATCGTCGTGGTACTCCTTATACAATACCACCGGCAGTCTTGGGACACGAAGTAGTAGGAAGTGTTATAGAAACTCGTTCAGTTAAATGGCAGGTTGGTGATAGAGTCGCTGTGGCCCACTATATTCCCTGTGGTTCTTGTAGTAGTTGTCTAGCAGGAAATGGGACATTATGTCCTGATCTCTTTAAAAGACGGATTGATCCGGGCGGATTTGTTGAAAAAGTCCGGGTACCTCGGGATTTGGCGGAAAGGGCAACTTTTAAAATAAGTGATAGAACCAACTGGGAGACTGCTGTATTAGCAGAACCTTTGGCATGTTGCATCCATGCTGCAAGAAATTTGTCCTTAGCTCCCGGCAACAAGGTTCTTATCATAGGAGATGGCCCCATGGGGCTTTTGCATGTGGAAACTGTTAAGGCCTTCAGTGGTGTGGAGGTAATTCTCTCCGGCATGACTCCTCAGCGCTTAAAGGCTGCCCAGAAACTTGCCCATCATGTTATTGATGCCAAAAACGAGAATGTTGTACAACGAGTTAAAGAAATTACAGGGGGAGAAGGTCCTCATCATATCATTGTTGCGGTTCCATCTATAGAAGCCGCTGAACAAGCCTTAGAAATGGTACGTCCCGGAGGAGAAGTGTTATTATTTGGGGGCTTTCCTAAAGACTGTTGTTTAAAAGTTGATCCCAATAAATTCCATTACGATGAAGTTAAACTTTTTGGTACTGCCGGTTCCCTTCCCCAGGAGTTTAAAATGGCCTTGGATTTTCTCGAATCAGGTAAAGTTAGTCAGGAACATTTTATAACCCATATATACAGTATGGATAAAGCGGGTATTGCTCTGGAGCGTGGTATGAAACAAGAAGGAATTAAAGCTGTTATTCAACCCTCCGCCCCTGAAGGTACTATCAGAGAACTGTAGGATTATCAACTTTATAATTTAAAGCAGAAAGCAGCCCTGTTTAGAAATGGTATTGATTTCTGCTGATAAAAGAAGTCAATACCATGATATCAGGGCCTATAGAATAATGGACCTAAAGAATAGAGAAAAGCTAGGGTTAGTGAGGAGGACTAAAGATGCTGCAAAGTATGAGTACTATCTTAAATGAGGCCTACAATAAAGGATATGGTATTGCCCAACCTGATTTTATCAATATGGGAATGGCTTACATGTATTTGGAGGCGGCTCAACGGGCTAATTCTCCTGTTATTCTTGGTTTTGGTGAGGATTATTTGAAACATTCAGAAGGGGTTACGTGGCGACATCTAGTGAAGTTGATAGAAACTTTAGCTGAAGGGTATAGCATACCCGTAGTTTTACATCTAGATCATGGCAGTTCTTATGAGGCCTGTGTCCAAGCCATATCCGCGGGGTTCACATCTGTAATGATAGATGGTTCGGCATTACCTTTTGAAGAAAATATGGAAGTAACAAAAAAAGTAGTAGAGTTAGCCCGTCCTGTAGGTGTTAGTGTGGAAGGGGAATTAGGGCATGTAGGAAAAGGTGAGGATACATTTCATATAGGATCTAGTGATGAATCAAAGTTAACTGATCCGGAGTTAGCTCGGATTTTTGTAGAACAAACAGGGGTAGATGCCCTGGCCGTATCTGTGGGAACTGTTCATGGGGAATACAGAGGGAAGCCTCATATTCATCTTGATTTACTAGCAGATATTAATAAAAAAGTGCAAATACCCTTAGTACTTCACGGCGCTTCCGGAACAGGACATGATATTATTCGCCAGTGTGTACAGCGGGGCGTTTGCAAAGTAAATATTTATACAGATTTGGCTAAAGTGTTGATTCAACAATTAGTACCTGATCTAAAAAGGGAAAAGCCCGATTTAATTACCATAATAGAAAATGTGCATCAGGCAGTAGTTGAAGAATTATTAAGCTATATAAAGGTTTTAAAAGTAGATAAGGGTTAATGCACTAATTCTGAAGATAGCTAATTTAGGTAGGAGGTAACTTACATGATAAAAAGAACAGTCACAATCAACAATACCACAGGATTACACGCAAGACCGGCCTCCCTCTTCGTGAAAACGGCCAACAAATTTAAGAGTGCTATAACTATAGAAAAAGATGAACGAAAAGGTGATGCAAAAAGTATTATTGGTGTATTAAGTATAGGTGCAGGTAAGGGGGCGCAGGTTACGATTAAAGCCGCGGGAGAAGACGAAAACCTTGCAGTTGGACAATTGGCGGAGCTTTTAAATTCATTTGATGAATAAGGAGGGCTTGTATTATGAAAGGTATTGTAGCATCTCCTGGCATAGCCATAGGTGAGGTATTTTTATTGGAAAAGGTCAATATAGAACTTGACTTGACACCTCTTGCAGAGCATAAGATACAAGAGGAAATCGAGGGCCTGAAAAAAGCCATTGCAAAAACCAAACAACAACTTGAAGAAATAAAACAAAGGACCTTGGAGACGCTAGGACCGGAAAAAGCAGAAATATTTAATGCCCATATCATGATTTTAGATGATTTCTCCTTTTATAAAAGTATAGCTGCTAATATAAAAATGAAAAAATTAAAGGCTGAAGTAGCCTTAGATGGTGCTATTAAAGAAATATGTGTAATGTTTGAGACTATTGATGATGAATATATGCGGGAAAGAGCCCTTGATATTAAAGATGTAGGCACAAGATTATTATACAATTTAGCAGGTGTAGAAAACATTTCCTTAAAAGACCTGCCAAGGGAAGTTATAGTTGTAGCTAATGACTTAACACCTTCAGATACTGTGCAAATAGAGAATGATAAAGTCTTAGGGTTTGTTACAGAACTGGGAGGGAGAACCTCCCATACTGCCATTATAGCCAGAACACTAGAAATTCCTGCAGTAGTGGGTGTACAAGATATAACTAATATAGTTAAAAATGGCGATATACTAATAGTTAACGGGTTAGATGGGACTATTATAGTAAACCCTAGTGAAGATGAATTACAAAAATATAAGCAAAAAAGGCAAGAGTATATTGAAGAACGTAAAGAATTGGTTAAATATAAAAATTTACCTGCTGTTACTCGAGATGGCAGACGTGTAGAAATATCAGCCAATATAGCTACTCCCGCCGATGTGGAGGGAGTCATAAAAAATGGTGCAGAAGGCATAGGACTGTTCAGAACGGAATTTTTGTATATGAACAGAGATGTTCTTCCTAGTGAAGCTGAACAACTTGAAGCTTATGCAGAAGTTGCAACTAAAATGAAAGAACATTTGGTAATCATTAGGACTATGGATATTGGCGGGGATAAAAACATCCCCTACCTTAATTTCCCGGAAGAATTAAATCCTTTCCTAGGATGGAGAGCCATTAGAATGTGTTTAGATAAACCGGAAATTTTAAAAACACAATTAAGGGCTATCTTGAGGGCCAGTAAATATGGAAATTTAGCCATAATGTATCCCATGATTACAGGGATTACTGAAGTTAGGAAAGCAAACAGTATCCTTGCAACAGTTAAGCAGGAATTAAGAGCTGATGGTATAAGTTTTGACGAAGGAATAAAAGTAGGTATCATGGTGGAAACTCCTGCAGCAGCCATGATTGCAGATAAAATAATTAAGGAAGTTGACTTTTTTAGTATCGGAACTAATGACCTAACTCAATATACATTAGCAGTTGATAGATGTAATGAAAAAATTGCTAATTTATATCAACCCTTCCATCCAGCGGTACTTCGTTTGATAAAACAAGTTATAGAGGCTTCCCATAAATATAATAAATGGACAGGTATGTGCGGTGAATTTGCTGGGGATGAGAGGGGAGTCCTATTATTAATAGGAATGGGGCTTGATGAATTTAGCATGGGTGCTATATCCATACCTAATATTAAAAAAACAATAAGAAACTTATCTTTTAGAGAAATGAAAAAAGTAGCGGAAAAAGCTTTAAACATGACTACTCCTGAAGAGGTTATAAAATATTTGGATACTATTATAAATAGAACAACCCTTAACCTTTAAGTAAGCAAATGTGTATAAAAAGCGGTACAAAACCTCCTAGCATGATACAATCGCAGGAGTCTGCACCGCTTTTTTGCTCAATATGGTAAAATAAGGGTAGTTTTATGCAAAATTTACTCATTTTAAGGAAAGTAAATAGTGAGTAAGAATTATCCCAAGAAAAGGAGGAAGTTTATGTATAATGACCTAAGGAGTAAAAAGATAGTTTTAGTTTCTCATTGCATCTTAAACCAAAATGCTATTTCCGATGGTACAGCTGATTATCCGGCAGCTCTTAATAAAGTGGTAGAATATCTGCTTCAGTCTAGAGTCAGTATCTTACAGATGCCCTGTCCGGAATTATTGTGTCTGGGATTAGATCGGGAAAATATCCATGGTGCAGAACAACCTGTTGTTGTAGAAAACACTAGAATTCGCCAGTCTATGCAGAGACCGGCAGCGATTCATCTTATAAATACTCTGGTACAGCAGATGATATTTCAGATAGAAGAATATATTAGGAATAGTTTTAGTGTATTGGGTGTAATTGGAATGAACCGTTCCCCCAGCTGCGGTGTTAATACTACATCCCTCAATAATCAGGAAGTAACAGGGGAAGGCCTTTTTATTAAAGCCCTCCGTGAAGAATTGGAAAAAAAGGACATTCATCTGAAGATGATTGGAATTAAAGGACAGCAAACAGAAAAGGCCCTGAAGTCTATAACAGAGTTACTAAATGGATAAAAAAATATTGCGATAGTAAAACATATCGCATATTGCTAAAATTCTAATATATCGGAAAACTATAAGGCTATTATTTCAAAATGGGGCCTTTTCCAACTATAAATTTACCTGCAAAGTATTTATTTCTTATACTTTTTGCTTCTTGGGCCCACTTATCTAAGCCAACCTTAGAAATCCTACATAGATTAAAAGCCTTTAGATTGTGAGAGTATTTTTGTGCGCCGTCTGCGCAAGGATTAAACTTGTCACAGGGGAACTTGTCACATTCAAAGCAGAATTCTACCTTATTTGACTTAACACAGTCTAAAGTTGCACAGGGCAAGGGATATATGCTACAACCATTCTGTTCTCTACAACCTTTACAGGCCACTTCATCAGGTGCTTTTTTTAGTACACCGGCAAGATAATTTCTCATTTCATCCGTAATATTCTTTTCGTATACCTGACAGTTAAAACAATCAAGCCCACAGGGGGACGTCAGTCTTTTAAGATCCACTCCATATACCTCCCTTCATATTTTTAAATAGAAGGATTCTATGAGATTTAAAAACTTTTGAGGGAATTCATAACAAAGGTAATTACATTTTTTATTTCTTCATCAGGGATATCTTTATTTTGCAGGATTATTTTTGTTGTTATGTTTTCAAATAGACCAACCATTATCTCAGTTACTGTACTAAGGATAGCTTCATCGGTACATATCTTAGAAAGAATCTTTTTATTTCTTTCATAGCGCCCACTTTCCCATGCTAGCAGTTTTTCTCTGATTTCAGGGCTACCTTCAAAGCCAAGCCAAACTTTCAGTGCCAATTTGTAAACAGCTGTTTCATATTCATTCATTTCTTTTCTTTGCTTCAAAGCGAGAAAATATATTTCTTCTAAGGGAGCATTTTTAGGTATAGCATTATTTAATCTCTCAATTAAAGATATAAATTCCTTATATACTATCTCTTCGAAAAGATCATTTTTGTTATTGTAGTAGTAATACAACATGGGGAGGGAACAATTGGCAGCTTTTGCTATATCCCTAATGCTAGTACCATAAAATCCTTTTTCACTAAATAGTTTAACTGCTGTTATTTTTATATCATTTTTTTTAGTTTCTTTACTCATTAACAACATCCTTCTATCTAACGTTTGATAAATAAATTATAAATGAATCCCCAAGATATGTCAATCAGCAGTAATCATAGAAAAAATGTGCTAAAATATGGTATAAATATAGGGGAGATAAAAAAAGTGTATATTGCAGGTGAGATCATGAGCGAAAATATTGGTTTATTTTATTTTTCCGGAACCGGTAATACCCGAAGTGTTACAAGGATGATTAAAGAATCGTTTCAGAACAGGGGTATTGGTGTTGAAAGCTTTTCTATTGATGAATTAATAAGTAAAAAAATAAATATAGAAGTTGATAAGTATTCTATGATAGGTATGGGATACCCCATTCACGGATTTGGTGCACCTAGAATAGTGGAAACATTTCTTAGTCTTATGCCTTCCGGAAATAATAAAGATGTTTTCATCTATACAACGGCGGCGGATTTTGTTGCTGTTAATTATAATGCTTCAGCAAAAGTAGCTAAAGAATTTAAAATAAAAGGGTATAATGTATTTTATGAAAGAATTATTTGTATGGGTTCAAATTTTCTAATAAAGTATGATAAAGAATTAGAACATCAATTGTATCTGGCAGCATATGAAAAGGCGGGAGCTTTATGTACTGATGTATTAGCTAGAAAGAGAAGGAAGAATAGATTAAACCTCATTTTCGGAGGGGTCGTAAGTCTTATTCACTGGTTTGAAGATAAATTTGCACCTCTTGTTGGATCAAGTTTGCATACTACGGAAAAATGTAATTTATGTGGCTTATGTGTTAGAAATTGTCCCACTAATAATATATATGTGAAAGATAATAAAATCAGTTTTAAGAGGGAGTGCTTTCTCTGTATGCGCTGTATTTATGCTTGTCCCCAGAAAGCAATAACGGCTAAATCTTTTAATTTTTTCATTTTGAAGGATGGCTACAATATAAATGACATTATAAACAAGGAATATCTTGATATTTCCGGTGAAGATAAAACTAAAAAAGCGGCTTTTTTTAAGAAACATTTTGCCGATTATTTAAGTGATATTTCCAAGTGAGTACTTCACATAAACATTTATATTTTTTGGTACAAGTATTTATAAAAGGGGATAGAACTAATGAATCTAAAGAATTATGCAAATTTATATTTTGCTATGAATCCTAGAAATAGGATCGTAATGCAAGAGATGCTTCTAATAGGTATGGGCATCATTGGTGCAAAATTTAATTGGTATGAGCTGCCCTTTTTACCGTATTTAAATTATCTAGGATATGTATTAATATTAATTGCTGTAGTTTTGCATAGAAAGGCTCACCAGGCCTTTAATCAAGCTCATTATAAATCAGCAGAGATAAATAATCTTGTAACCCATGGAATTTATAGTAAGGTTAGACATCCTATATATTTGAGTTTTATAGTAATGGATGTGGGAATAGCTTTAGCCTTTGGGATATTGCCACTCTTACTTTTAGTCATAATATTTTGTTATTCTCATGTAGCCACAGCATTAAGAGAGGAAAAATTCCTTATGGAAAGGTTTTTTCCTGAGTATACGAAGTATATGCAAAAAGTACCGTATAGAATAATACCTAAAGTATTCTAATTAAAAGATAAAGTGGCATCTAGTAAAGATGGGAGATATAAGGATGAACGATCAAAATAGAATTGAAAAAGAAAAACGTGTATGGGAAAAACTTGCCAAAACATATGACAAACAAACACGAGTGTTCGAAAACGCGTATAAATTAACAATCGAAAAAACTAATGGATTGTTAAATTCTAATCACAAGGTTTTGGAAATAGCGTGCGGAACAGGAATAGTAACCCTAGGGGTAGCTGATTCAGTAAATAAAGTAACGGCCATAGATATATCTCCTAATATGATAAAGGTAGCACAAGAAAAGGCTAAAAGCCTAAATAAAACGAATATAGATTTTAAAGTGGAAGATGGATATAGCTTACCTTACAAGGATAAAGAATTTGATATAATCCTATTATTTAATATCCTTCATTTAATTAAAGAACCTAACCAACAATTGAGAGAAGCCTATCGATTATTAAAATCAGGTGGATACTTGGTAACGGCAACTGATTGCTATGGGGAAAATGTCCCCTTAAAAACTAAATGTAAACTAGAAATACAAAATATATTAAATAAATTAGGAATTTTGCCGTATCTGCACAACTACAGAAAGGGAGATCTGTTGAGCTTGTTTAAAACCACTGGGTTTTCGGTTATAGAAGATGATATACTACATTCGGCACCTGTAAACTATTATGTATTATTACAAAAATAATTAGCTGCGATGAAACTTTCACGTTCTACAAACACACTAGAATTTTTAGGAGTGATTTAAGTGGTTTCGCAAAAGATAGGGCTTGTTTTAGAAGGCGGGGGAATGAGGGGTGCCTATACTTCAGGCGTATTAGATGCTTTTATGGATGAAAAGA
>JAHDSB010000123.1 GCA_018433015.1 Clostridia bacterium
ACCTCAGACCGGAGTTTTGCCGCCGACTTCCTTCAGATTCCACCTCACGGTGGACACCCTTGTCTTAGGCTAATGGTTGGCGCTATCAGCCCCCATATCGGACTTTCACCGACTAGCATGCGCCCATGCTGGGCGCACAAACAAAAAGCCCAGGCATTTGCCTGGGCTTATTTTCTTCTTGTAAATTAGATTAAATTATAATATAATAAAATACTGCACCCATTATATAATTAGTTAAAATATCTCATATATATTTTAACACATCCATGATGATTTGTCAAGTGGGATTATCCAAAGGAGGAATGACTATTATGGATTATCAAAAAGAGTATATTAAAGAACTTGAATATTTAAAGCACACCAAGAAGGTTTTAGAAACAGAGATAGAGGAAGAGATTCAATTAATAGCTGAACGCAGGAAAAAAGTTATTTCTTCACGCCGCCAGATGTGGCAGGAAACAGTTCATTTTTCTACTGATTTTACGAAAATGACGGAAGTTAATCAATATTTAATGGAAGTAAATGCTCAAACCAGCAGTTATACTCATCCTTTAAAGCGGGTTGAAAAATATAGAAAAGCTTTAGATACTCCTTATTTTGGGAGAATAGACTTTTTAGAAAGTGGTAATGACATTAGAGAAAAAATCTATATTGGATTATGCAATATCATAGATTCTCAAACCAGAGATATAGTTGTCTATGACTGGAGAGCTCCCATATCCAGCATCTTTTATCAATATGAATTAGGAGAAGCCCATTATCTTTCTCCTGTAGGTCCTATTACAGGAGAGGTATCCTTGAAAAGACAGTATAAAATTAAGAAATCTGACCTAAAATATTTTTTTGATTGTAGTATTCAAATCACTGATGAGATATTACAAGAAGTATTAAGTCATAATTCCTCTTTGAAAATGAAAAATATCGTGGAGTCAATCCAAAAGGAACAGGACAGGGTGATCAGGGATACAGAAAGCGAACTTTTGCTAGTGCAAGGTGTAGCTGGTAGCGGAAAAACTTCCATAGCTCTACATAGAATAGCTTATCTGATGTACCAAGGTTTAAATTCACAAGTGAAAGCCCAAAATATTATCATTGTCTCTCCTAATAGGACATTTAGTAAATATATTTCGGGGGTGTTGCCGGAACTGGGAGAAGAAAACGTTATACAAATAACTTTTGAGGACTATGCCCTAGGCATTTTACAGGAAAAAGGCAAGATCGAGGGGAAAACTTCTCAAATAGAAAAACTCATTAATTCCTGTGCACCAGAGGAGTTGTCGATTAAAAAAGCAGGTGTAGAGTTTAAAGGATCTCCAACCTTTGTAGAAATTATAAAGCGTTTCATTAAATATTATGAACATCACGCAGTTAGTTTTGCAGATCTTTATTATGATGGAAAAATACTCATGACCAGGCAAGAGCTGAAAAATCTTTTTCTCCGTAATGAGATAGGTTTCCCTATAATCAAAAGGCTGAAAAGAATAGAAAAGATTATTTACAGCAGGATTCATCCTTTGAGGAAAAGAAGGCTGGAAAAAATAAAAAAACTAGTAGAAACCATGGAAGGTCATGAATTGGAAATTAAGGCTTTTAGCAGATTATTAATGTTAAAACAAGCTAAAGTTTTTCAAAGCAGACTGAGAAAAATAACTGAGGTAGATTATTTTGCATTATATAAAATGTTATTTAATGAAAGAAATATTTTTCAGAAAATATCACAGGGCTTAAGTTTGCCTGATAATGTGGAACAAATCATAGCAGTAACGAGAGATAATCTTAATAAAGGACACATATTTTATGAAGATTGTGCTCCCCTTTTGTATTTGAAGCTACAATTAGAAGGTTCTGATTCATTTACAGATATTAAGCAGGTGGTAATCGATGAAGCACAGGATTATTCTCCTCTGCAGTACGAGATATTTAAAAATTTGTTTATTAATGCTTCTTTTACAGTCTTAGGCGATATTCACCAGACAATAGGAGAAAACAACGATAAAATTTTGTATGACCAAATAATACAGATCTTACAAAAAAAGAAGTCTCTAAAGCTGGAATTAACTAAGAGCTATAGATCGTCATGGGAAATTACCAACTATTCTCAGCAAATACTTGCTAAGGGTTTAAACTTTGAAGCGGTACAGAGACATGGAGAGAAACCTACAATATCAGAAGTGAAGACAACTGATGAATTAGATAGGAAAATAAGCAATTATGCCCAAATGTGTCTTACAGAAGGTTTTGAGTCACTTGCTATACTGAGCAAGACTAGGCAAGAGGCGAAGGACTTGCATGACAGACTGAAAGAACATCTGGATGATGTTAAATTAATAATAAGCAGTGAGGAAGAGTATGAAAAAGGAATTACCATCATGCCTATCTATCTGGCTAAAGGACTAGAGTTTGATGGAGTTGTCGTAGCTAATGCTAATAAGGAGCAGTTCTCTACTGAACAGGATAGAAATTTACTATATATTGCTTGTACAAGAGCATTGCACAGATTAGTGCTTTGTTATTTGGGAATAAAGAGTCCTTTTTTATAATCTCAAGAAATTCATAAATTTTTTATTATTAATTAACCCACAGGGTTATCCACAACTCATCAACAACTAATCCACAAAAAATACCAGCTTATTAACAAAATATCCCCCAAATTATTCACAAAATCATACAAGCTATTAATATTATGAGAGGCTCTTATTTGACAAGTCATTATTTTTATCATAAACTGTAATGAGCAACAACCCTAAAAAAAAATAGGGTTGGTACTTTGAAGTATATTTCATATATTTACTTGAAAAGTATATTTGAAATATTCTGTAAGGTAAAAAGGGCGGTAATAGGATGGAAAAAATTAAGGTAAAAAATGTTTTCAAAATCTTTGGTCCCAATCCCCAAAAGATTATTCCTCTTATTGAAAAAGGAAAATCTAAAGAGGAAATTTTAAAGGAAACAGGACATGGAGTCGGAGTTAATAATGCTAATTTTGCCGTGGAACAAGGCGAAATATTTGTAGTGATGGGCTTATCAGGAAGTGGAAAATCTACACTGATTAGATGTCTTAATCGCTTAATTGAACCTACTGCTGGGGAAATATTGATTGATGGAGAAAATATTGTAGGCTGTGATAAAGATACATTATTGCAGATACGTAGAAAAAAGATGGCTATGGTATTTCAAAATTTTGCTCTTTTCCCCCACTATACTGTAGGTGAAAATGTAGCTTATGGTTTGGAGGTACAAGGAGAAGATCTAGAAACAAGACATAAAAAAGCGTATGAGGCCTTAGAACTTGTGGGGTTAAAAGGATATGAAGAATCTTATCCTGATCAATTAAGTGGTGGGATGCAGCAAAGGGTGGGCTTGGCAAGAGCTTTAGCCACAGATCCTGACATCTTGTTAATGGATGAAGCTTTTAGTGCCTTAGATCCTTTAATTAGAAAAGAAATGCAGGACGAATTATTAGTTTTGCAAGCACGAATGCAGAAAACTATTATTTTTATCACCCATGATCTGGATGAAGCTTTAAAATTAGGGGATCGGATAGCTATCATGAAAGATGGGGTCATTGTACAAATTGGAACCCCGGAAGAAATATTAACACATCCTGCTGATGATTACGTACGAGACTTTGTGCAAGATGTTAACAGAGTAAAAGTTCTTACTGCTTCAGCAATTATGAAAAAACCTGATGCAGTTGTGTCACGCAAAGACGGTAATAAAGTGGCTATTCGTAAAATGCAAGAAGCTGGTATATCTAGCATTTTTGTTACAGATAAGGAAAGGCATATCAGAGGAATTATTACTATCGATGATGCTATGGCCTTGCTTAAAAAAGGTGAACACAGTTTTGAAAGCATTATCAATACGGAAGTTCCCACTACTTCTCCCGATACATCCATTGTAGATTTACTGCCTATAGCAGTAGATACCAAATATCCTATTGTTGTTGTAGACGATGATAAAAAAATGCTGGGCATTATTGTTAGGGTATCGGTGCTTTCAGGTATTCTTGGGGAGGAGGAATAATATGGATAAATTACAAATTGGAATATATTTTGAAGCTTTAATCGAGTGGCTTACAAATAATTTAGAACCAGTATTTGAGGGGTTAAGAACAGGAATTTTAGCGTTGATTGAAGGCTTTGAAGCCTTTTTATTATTTATTCCTAGTTATGTATTAATTGCTATATTAGTAGTACTAGCTTGGAAAATAGCAGGTAAAAGTATTGCAATTTTTACTGCTGTAGGCTTGTTATTGATTGATTTAATGTGGCTATGGCCTCAAACCATGCAAACCCTTTCTTTGGTACTCACCTCTACTGTGATTGCGCTGCTTATGGGGATTCCTTTAGGAATATGGATGTCGCAACATGATGTGGTTGATAATGTTACGCGACCAATATTAGATTTTATGCAGACAATGCCTGCGTTTGTCTATTTAATCCCGGCCGTTATCTTTTTTGATTTAGGAGAAGTACCAGGTGCAGTAGCCACAGTTATTTTTGCTATGCCACCGGTAGTTAGACTTACTAATCTAGGAATCAGACAAGTACCGGAAGATGTCATTGAAGCAGCAAGATCTTATGGTGCTACCAGAAAACAAATGCTCATTAGGGTTCAATTACCTTTGGCTATGTCTACCATTTTAGCAGGTGTTAACCAAACCATTATGCTGGCCTTATCCATGGTTGTAATTTCAGCGATGATAGGTGCAGGTGGACTAGGTGAAGAAGTTTTGCGAGGTGTTACCCAGATGGAAATTGGTAAAGGTTTTGAAGGTGGAATAGCAGTAGTTATTCTTGCTATGGTGCTGGATAGAATTACCCAATCCCTGGGCAATACCGGTAAAACAAAATAAAAATGCAGTATGGAGGGTTTTACTTTATGAAGAAGATTTTATGGAAAGTTAGTGCTTTATTATTAGTAAGTATCTTAAGTTTATTTACTTTTGCCGGATGTGGACAGACGGGGAAAAAAGAGGAACAGGCAACAATAAAGCTTGGTTATGTTAACTGGGCAGAAGGTGTGGCCATGACTAATCTTGCCCAAGCAATTTTAGAGGATAAAATGGGTTATGAAGTGGAAACTACTATGGCCGATGCGGCCCCTATTTTTACTTCCGTTGCTAAGGGTAATTATGATGCATTCTTGGATGCTTGGTTACCTGTAACCCATGAAAGTTATATGGAGAAATATGGAGATGATATTGTTAATTTAGGCACTAATTATGAAGGTGCCCGGATAGGTCTGGTTGTTCCAGAATACGTGGATATTGATAGCATTGATCAACTAAATGATGTGAAAGATAAATTCGGTGGTCGCATAGTAGGAATTGACTCTGGAGCTGGCATCATGATGGCCACAGATAAAGCTATTCCCGAATATGGGTTGGAATATAAAGTGGTACCAGGTAGTGGTCCTACCATGACAGCAGCTTTGAAAAAAGCTATTGATAAAAAGGAATGGGTTGTAGTAACGGGTTGGGCGCCCCACTGGAAATTTGCCAAATGGGATCTTAAATTTTTGGAAGATCCTAAGGGTATCTATGGAGAAGCCGAGCATATTGATACAGTAGCAAGAAAAGACTTGGAAGAAGATCTGCCCGATGTGGCCCAGTTCTTTAAAAACTTTAAGATGGATTCCCAACAGCTGGGGGGTTTAATGGGTGAGATAGCCGAGAGTGAAAAA
This sequence comes from Clostridia bacterium, assembly GCA_018433015.1. Taxonomy (GTDB): domain Bacteria; phylum Bacillota; class Peptococcia; order DRI-13; family SV3-B141; genus SV3-B141. The sequence continues at coordinate 5,689 of JAHDSB010000123.1, forward strand.
GATCCTCTGGAAACGGCAAGGGAATGGATGAATGAAAATGAAGAGTTAGTTAACAGCTGGCTTCCTCAAGAATAGAGAAAATAAATTTAGATGAACCTAGTTGTCTATTAAATTAGATAACTAGGTTCGTTTTTTATATGACAATAGGGAGATGAAAGTTGTTAGTTCGGAGCTAATCGGTAAAAAGAACTAGAGATAAAGAAAAAATATACGTAATTTAACCGATTGTTAATATTTTTGAATATTAGGATAATTGAATTAGCAACAGGAATTCTACAGATGGAGGTAGCGTGCATGAAATTTGAAGTACATATGCCTAAGCTTGGAATGACTATGAAAGAAGGTCGCATTGTTAAATGGCTAAAAAATGAGGGAGATAGGGTAGACAAAGGTGATAAATTAGTAGAAATCATGTCAGAAAAAATAGCTAATACAGTAGAAGCCCTTAATGGTGGCATCTTGACGGAGATAAGAGCTCAAGAAGGTGATGTGGTAGAAATCGGTGCTGTAATTGCCATCATATCAGCTGAGGAACAAAGTTCAAAGGCTACAGAAACCCAGGAAACTAAAGAACAGGCGTGGGATGAGGTAAATAAAAAAATGCAATTAGAAAAGGGCGGAAAGGTTATCAAAGAAATAAAACCCCTTCCTCCTGTCAGAAAAATGATTGGGGAGAAAATGAGAGAAAGCCTTAGAAATGTACCTCAGGGAACCTTGACGACTAAACTGGATTTATCACAGCTGCTGACTTTTAAAAAAGAACTGAAGGAAAGAAAACAAAAAGTTACTATGACTGATTTGTTTGTCAAAGTTCTGGGATTAGCCCTTGCGGAGAATCCTGTCTTAAACTCCTCCATCATTGATGATAATTGGATTTTCTATGAATCGGTAAATATTGGTGTAGGAGTACCTACAGATGAAGCTCTCTATACTCCTGTAATTAAAAATGTTCAGACTAGGTCTTTGCTTGAGATTTCTCAAGAGTTGAGAGAACTGGTGGCTAAAGTTAGGAAAGGAACGATTAGTATAGATGAAACTACAGGAAGTACTTTTACCTTAAGTAATTTAGGGATGTTTGAGGCCATAGATATCATTACTCCCATTATTAATACTCCGGAATCTGCCATTATGACTATTGGTGCTACCAGAAGGGAACCCGTAGTGGGGGAAGACGATAAAATCGAAATTAAACCCATGGCTACTTTGTCCTTAACAGTTGATCATACAAATGTTGATGGGATTCCTGTCGTTAATTTTATTGAAACCATTAAGAAAATTGCCCAGAATCCTTCAGACTTTTTACAGTAATCTAAAGTTACAGGGGGAGAGATCAGGGTAAAACCTGTTTTCATGTTAGGCAAAGCAAAAATATTAACGGGGGTGTTGAGAAGAGTATGAAGTACTCCAAGGAACAGCTAGTAAAAATGTATGAACAGCTCCAGCTAAGTAGGATATTCGAAGAAAAATTGATAGAGCTGGTGGCTGAAGGCAGTTTACCCGGTTTTTATCATCTGGCTATTGGCCAGGAAGCGGTACAAATTGGTGCAGTGAGTGCTATGGATGATGATGATTATCTTGTTCCTACCCATCGTTCTCACCCGGCAGTTGTTAACAGATTGGAATTGGATAAGTTTTTCTGTGAATTATTAGGACGCTACGATGGATACAACCAAGGAAAAGGCTGGGAACACGTTTCCAGTGTGGAGAGAAAGGTTTTACCTGCCAGCGGTGACCTGGGAGTAGGTGCGCCTTTAGCCGTAGGGTATGCTTGGGCTCTGAAGATGGATAAGAAAGATAGTGTAGTTGTGTGCCTCTGTGGAGACGGAGCGTCCAGTGAAGGTAATGTCCATGAAGCCATGAATATTGCCGCTTTATTTAAGCTTCCTATCGTTTTCTTAATAGAGAATAATAAGTGGGCTATTTCTACTCCTTTCTCTAAACAAACCGCAGTGGATAAATTGTCGAAGAGAGCTGCCGGTTATGGAATGAAAGGCGTTACTATTGACGGTAACGATGTATTAACAGTTAGAGCAACTATGGATGAAGCCATTGCCAAGGCCAGAAAAGGTGAGCCCAGTGTAGTGGAGGCCGTTACTTATCGCTGGAAAGGTCACTTTGAGGGTGATCCTGCTACGTATAGAAATGCTGATGATCAAAAAGAAGTAGAAGAAGCAATGAAAAATTGCCCTATTAAGAAATTTAAAGCAATGCTGTTGCAAGAAAATGTCATGACCCCGGAAGACATGGAGGCAGTAGATAAAAATATTCTGCAGAAGATCGAAGATGCCATTGTAGAAGCTCGCAAGTCACCACTACCTACCGAGAAACAGACAGTAGATTATGATGCGGTTTATGCCACAAATTTAGGGGGTGATTTAGTATGAGACAAATTAGTTATGCACAAGCGTTAAATGAAGCAATGGCGGAAGAAATGAGAAAAGATAAAAACGTATTTTTAATGGGAGAAGACGTAGGAGTAATGGGCGGCTGGCTTGGTCATACAATAGGGTTATATGAAGAATTCGGAGCAGAAAGAGTTATAGATACACCCATAGCTGAATCGGGATTAGCTAATATTGCTAATGGCATGGCCATGGCCGGCAAGAGACCTATATTGGAGATACAGTTCGGTGATTTTCTAGGTTTGGCCTTTGATGCTGTAGGCAACCAAGGGCCTAAGTTTAGATATATGTCCGGGGGAGAATTAAAGGTTCCTGCAGTTTTCAGGTCCCTTCAGGGCGGAGGATTTGGTGCAGCAGCTCAACATTCCCAGTGTGTGGAAGCCTGGTTTATGAATTTACCGGGCTTAAAAATAGCTGTACCTACAACACCTTACGATGTAAAAGGACTATTGAAAGCGGCAGTACGTGATGACGATCCTGTATTGTTCCTGGAACATAAAGCTCTCTTAGGAGTGAAGGGAGAAGTTCCGGAAGAAGAATATATTGTTCCTCTGGGAAAAGCCAAGGTAGTAAAGGAAGGCAAGGATGTAACAATTATTGCCCTGCAGAACTTGGTTTATCATAGTATCGAGGCAGCTAAGGAATTAGAAGAAGAGGGAATAAGTGTGGAAATAATTGATCCCAGAACGCTGATCCCTTTAGATAGCCAGACTATTTTTTCCTCCGTTAAGAAGACGGGTAAAGTCGTTATCGCCCATGAAGCTCCTAAAAGAGGGGGCGTAGGTGGAGAAATAAGTGCTTTCATTACAGAAAATTGTTTTGAATCTCTAAAAGCGCCTATAAAAAGGGTAGCTGCCTTGAATATACCGATTCCTTTTGGAATTCCGGAAAAATATTGTCTGCCTAATAAAGACCATATCGTAAAAGCAGTAAAAGAACTGGTGTGAGAGGGGAGGAATATAATTTGAATAATACTTTACAGGGTCAAGTTGCCCTTGTTACTGGTGGTAACTCCGGGATAGGGCGGGGGATCTGCTTAGATCTGGCTAAAAAAGGCGTAAAGGTCATGGTTGCAGGGAGAAATACTACTAAGTCCCAGGAAACTAAAGCCTTGATTGAAGAAGCCCAAGGTTTTGCGGAAGTATATCGTCTGGATGTTACTGATGCAGATAACGTTCACAATGTGGTGCAGGAAATCTACAAGAAGTATGGCAGAATAGATATTTTGGTCAGCAATGCCGGAAATACTACGGGTCCACTTTTTACTCACAATACACCTTACGAGGAATGGGATAATGTTCTTAAGACTCATCTTTATGGAGCCTTCAATTGTGTTAAAGAATGTGCGGAAATTATGCAGGAGAAAAAATACGGCAGAATCGTAATAACCTCCTCTTTAGCAGGGATACATGGTTTAACAGCTCAGAGTAGTTATGCTGTAGCTAAATCCGGTTTAGTAGGGCTAACCTATACCTTGGCTAAAGAGTTAGGGCCTAGCGGTATCACCGTTAATGCCGTGCAACCCGGGTTTATTGACACGCCCATGACGGAACAACAATTACAGATGTGCGGAGAACAGTGGAAAAATGAGACACCTATGCGCAGGATCGGTCAACCTCAAGATGTGGCCACAGCCGTATCATTTTTCTGTTCACCTGAGACTGAATTTATTACCGGTGTAGTAATGAGAGTAGATGGTGGTTTTATGTTGAACTTAAGTGTAGATACACTGCTTTATAAATTTGCTTCCGGTGAATTTGGTAAATAGGGTAATTCTGAGAAAAGAGAGGTTCAAAAACTCATTAAGAGTTTTTGAACCATCTTTTTAAAAGGACAAATTAAAAAGATAAAAATTTGTAAAAATCATTATGTTCACGCTATTTCATCTGAAAGGGGATAGACTTAATGTCCCATGATAAATACAGAATTTTAGTAATAAATCCGGGGGCTACATCGACTAAGCTAGCTGTATTTGATGAAAAAACGATGCTCTTTAAGAAAACTGTAGAGCATAAGCTAGCAGAAATCCAAATTTATGAAAAGATCTTTGATCAGTATGAATTTCGCTTAGAGTTGGTTTTACAAGCTATAGCTGAAGAAAAGGTTGATGTTAAAACTATCAAGGCAGTTGTGGGACGAGGAGGTTTATTAAAACCGGTCCCAGGTGGAACTTTCAGGGTTAATGAAAAGATGGTAGATGATCTAAAAAAAGCAGAAAGAGGGCAACATGCCTCGAATTTGGGAGCTGTTTTAGCCTTTAATTTAGGCAGTAAGTTTAACATACCGGCTTTTATTGTGGACCCCGTTGCTGTCGATGAGATAGAAGATGTAGCCAGGATAACGGGGCTTCCTGAATTAAAACGTAGATGTTTATCTCATGCTTTGAATATCAGAGCAGTGGCACGTTCAGTAGCTGAAGAGTTAGGAAAAGATTTTGCTGCTTGCAACTTTATAGTAGTACATTTAGGAACGGGTATATCCATAGCTGCACTTAAAAAGGGAAAAATGGTAGACGCTTGTAATGCCAAAGAAGAAGGACCTTTTTCCGTCGATAGATGTGGAGGTTTACCTGCTAGTCAGCTGGTTAAGCTGTGTTATTCAGGGCAGTACACCTGTGAGGAGTTACTCAACAAGTTAATAAGAGAAGCGGGGATTTACGCTTATTTGGGGATTAAAGATGTAAAACAAGTGGAAAAAATGATAGCTGCTGGGGATGAACGGGCTAAGCTGGTGCTGGATGCCTTTATCTATCAGGTGACACGGGAAATAGGTGCTATGGCTGCAGTTTTACAGGGCCATGTAGATCGTATTATCTTTACAGGAGGAATGGCCTATTCTGCAAGAATTGTTGAGGATCTGCTAAAGAGGGTTAAATTTATTGCTCCTGTTGTAGTTAAACCCGGAGAGGAAGAACTTCAGTCTTTGGCCCTGGGAGCACTGCGAGTATTAAAGGAAGAAGAAAAGGCTCACGAATATGTGTAGGTTTAATATTGAAGCTAATAAACTCTGATGATTAGTGAGGGGAGTTATATGGTAGAAAAATATAAAGCGGATATTGCTGTGTTAGGTGGAGGACCGGGGGGATATGCAGCAGCTATTTTAGCAGCCAGATTAAAAGCTCGTGTTGTATTAATTGAAAAAAACAAAATAGGGGGCACCTGTCTCAATGTGGGCTGTATTCCTACTAAAGCTTTAAAACGATGCTCCGATGCTTACAGCCAAGCAAAATCTCTAGAACAGTATGAGGTACATCTAGATGAGGTATGTTTTAATTTTTCAGAAGCCATGAATTTCAAAGAGCAGGTCGTCAACCAACTGGTAATGGGAGTAGAATATTTGGTTAAAGCCAATAATGTTACGCTAATCAAGGGGACTGGTAAGCTAGTTGATTCTCATAAGCTTGTGGTGACCACAGAGCAAGGAGAAGAAGAGATTACAGCAGAAAATATCATTATTGCCACGGGTGCAGAAGAGATAGAAATACCCGGGTTTGAGACAGATGGTGTAAATATTTTAAATAGTACACAAATGTTGTCAATTAAGAAGCTTCCCAAAAGATTAGTAATAATCGGCGGTGGTGTTATAGGAGTAGAATTTGCTGCTATTTTCCGTAAAATGGGGGTAGAAATAACGCTTGTAGAGTTGACTTCCCATTTAATACCCACAGAAGATCGAGAGTTATCTGAGAACTTGCAGAAATCCCTAGAGAAAGAAGGGATAGCAGTATATACCGAGTGTAGTGCTCAAGCGGTCAACAGAATCGGAGAGAATAACTTAGCGGTAAAAGTTAAATTTAAGGATGAGGAAGCTAAACAGTTAACTTGCGATCAAGTGTTAGTTTGTGTCGGCAGAAAAGCTAATACCCGGGGAATTGGGTTAGAGACAGTAGGAGTGCAAATGGAAAGAGGCACTATCGTAACAGATAAACATATGCAAACGAATATAGATAATATCTATGCTGTAGGAGATATAACGGGAAGTATCCAACTAGCCCATGTAGCCTATAGTGAAGCCAGGACAGCGGTATTACATATTAGGGAGAAAGCTGCAGAGATAGATTATACTGCTGTGCCTCGCTGCATTTTCACTACTCCTGAGATTGCCAGTGTGGGGCTGACAGAAAAAGCAGCCCGGGAGAATTATAATAATGTGAAAGTTACTAGATTTCCCTTTGTAGGCAATGGAAAGGCCCTTATCGAAGGGTACACCGCAGGGTTTATAAAAATGATCGCTGATGGTGAGACGGAAAGGATCTTAGGAGTGTCTATTGTAGGAGAAAGGGCTCCGGAATTAATTGCTGAAGTTACCTTGGCTATACATAAAAAAATGCAGGTAAAGGATATTATCGAGACAATCCATGCCCATCCCACCTTATCTGAGATAATGGGTGAGGTAAGTTTAGCCCAGTGGGGCTTAAATCTTCATTCCATGTAATGTAATTGCTTTTAGCAAATATAAAAAAATATCCAGGGAGAAGGTCAATTTTTCCCTGGATAATCTGTTACATATTAATTAAGATTATGTACTTATATTATTAAGTTTATGCAGGACGGCTGTTCTATTGCTAACATTTAACTTCTTGAAAATATTCTCCATATGCGTCTTCACTGTGTGTTTACTGATGTAAAGTTCTTGAGCAATTTCTTGATTAGTTAAACCTTTTTGTAAAAGGTAGATAATTTCTTCTTCGCGTCCAGTCAGCTTATATTTAGTAAGACAGGTGGATAGAGTTCGCTTATTTGTGGCCTTGGGGGAGATATGAATAACATAGACAGTATCTATTCCTCCATAAATAGAAGAAATGGCTGTAGAGGATAGATGGAAGAAATATGCTTTATGTTTTAGCGACAGACCGGAGGAGGAGATATGCCAATCCAGGGTAGTATTTTCGCACAATTGGTAGGCTAGTTGTTTTACGGAATCTTCAATTTTTTTAGAGGGACATATATCCTGGCAAATTTCCTCGGCTTTTTTATTGGCATATACTAAGGCATAATCTTTAGTGAGAATTATTATACCGGTAGGGTTTTCTTTAACACAATAATTATAGATTTGATACTCTTTTTTAATACCTTGTATCCATAAGAATTTGTATAACTCATCGGAGATAAATTTGTTGAGAGTTCTTAAGATGGAGATTTCTTTTGCGGTGAAATCCTTATCGGTTTTTGGTTTAAAAATACCAAGGGCACCTAAGAGTTTATTTTCATATTTTAAAGGAACTGCTACTTCATAATACAACATATCCTTTTTTAAAAAGTCGCTGTAATATTCCGTGTTTTCAAAATCAGAAAATGACATGATATCTTTAATAGAAAGGACTGATTTGTTGAGCAATAAATTAATATTATTTTGTGGATTAAAGATATCGGTTTTGAAATAGTATTGATAATATTGCTTAGTAGAAATATCAGTAATGTTGTTTACTATGGGGCAAAACATGGTTAAGGTACTATCATCAATGAGATTAAAAGTTGTGTACTTAAAGCCAAAAATTTGGTCCAGCATAGATAATACTTGATATTGATAGTTATGTCCAGATTCGGTAATTTTGGAAATAAAATAAAGCACTTTATGATAATCATGTTTTGTAAGATGAGCAGTTTCCAAAGCATCACCACCTAATGTATAAATAAATTCTTATATATTTAATTTATCACAAAATACAAAATATTTAAATTAAAATAGAGTGAGGTGTATTTATAATGTATAGGAGTTTTGCTGAGATAATTACAAAAATACAGGAAAATAAAGGGATGAAAAATATAGCTGTAGTTGCAGCGGAGGATAAGCATACTTTAGAAGCAGTTTGTTTAGCTCATCAGGATAAGATTGCAAATCCTATTTTGTTAGGGAAAGAAAAAACAATCCTAGCTAATCTGAAGGAATTAAATATCTCTTATAAAGATCTAAATATTATAAATGTAGAAGATAAATGTAAAGCTGCGGAGAAAGCCACAGAGTTAGTTCATAGGGGCGAGGCGGACTTAATTATGAAAGGCTTAATAGAGACTGCAGAAATAATGAAGATCATGCTGAGAAAAGAAAGTGGTTTGCGCACGGAAAGAATCCTTTCCCATTTGGCTTTTTTTGAATTAGCTACGTATCACAAATTATTGGTTAGTACAGATACGGGTATGGTTATGTATCCTACTTTGGAACAAAAAAAGCAAATTATCAGTAATGCTATTGCTACTTTAAATAAAATGGGAATAAAAAATCCTAAAATTGCGCTGCTTTCTGCAGTAGAAAAAATAAATCCCAAGATGCAGGATACCTTGGATGCGGCAGAACTGGTGAAGATGTATCAACAAGGAATATTCCAAGATTGTGTAATCGAGGGACCTATCTCTTATGATTTGGCCATCAGTAAGGAGATAGCACAAATTAAAGGTTATGAGAGTAGAATTGCGGGAGATGTGGATATCCTGGTGGTACCCGATATTACTGTAGGCAATATCTTAGGAAAAGCCCTGGTATATTCGGCAAAAGCTAAGATGGCCGGGTTTATTACAGGAGCAAAAGTGCCTATTATTCTAGCGTCCCGAGCTTCTTCTACTCAAGATAAGTATCTGTCAATTGTGCTGTCGGTTTTAGCTTCCTAACGTATTCATATGGAGGGAAAAGATATGATTTATGTAGTAAATGAAGCTACTGATCCTTATTTTAATTTAGCCTTAGAAGAGTATGTCTTGGATTATCTGGATGTAGCTAAGGAGTATTTATTGTTATGGCGTAATAGGCCTACAGTGGTGGTAGGAAAATATCAAAATACGTTAGAGGAGATAAATAAGGAATACATCAAGGAAAAGAAGATTAATGTGGTACGTAGAAATTCGGGAGGTGGAGCAGTATATCATGATCTGGGTAATCTAAACTATACATTTATAATAAAGGATAAACAAGTTGAGAAGCTGGATTTTAGCAAATATATAGCTCCTATAATTAAGGCTTTACAAGACTGGGGTATTGCAGCTGAATTTACTAGTAGAAATGATATAACTGTGGCAGGCAAAAAGATTTCCGGTAATTCTCAATATATTAAGGAAAATAAAGTACTTCATCATGGTACTTTGCTCTTTGCTACAAATTTAGGGGAGTTAGAATTAGCCTTAAAAATTTCCCCGGACAAGATCATTTCTAAAGGAATAAAATCTATCAGGAGCAGGGTGGCCAACATAAAAGAATATCTACCTGAAGATGTAAACATCCAGGATTTTAGAGATATGTTGCTAAGTTATTTATTTAAAGGAGCAGAAAATATTAGCCAGTATAAATTGTCTCCTCAGGATTTGGAAACCATAAATCGTTTGAGGGAAGAGAAATATCTTTGCTGGCAGTGGAATTATGGAGAATCACCTAAATTTAATATAAAAAAGGCCCACAAATATCGGCATGGTAAGCTTGAAACAAGAATCTATGTGGAAGATGGTGTGATCAAGCAGTGTAAATTCTGGGGGGACTTTTTTGGTACCGGTGATCTGGCTGAAGTGGAAAACAGATTGATAAATAGAAGATATACAGAGGTGGAGATCAAGCAGGCCTTAGCTCCTCTAAATATTAATAAGTATTTTGTGAATTTTACTCTTGATGAGCTTTTGAAGTGTATTACCTAACTAAAAAATTACAATGAATAGTATAAAAAATAAAATTTTCCTGTCAAAGTTCTATGAAAATGTCACCTAAACAGGGTAGTTTTGTTCTGGCAAAATGTCACCCCTTTAAGAGGGAACAATAAAAAGATACTAGGAAAAGGTGCGGCTGTCCTTGACAAAGTGGGCTAAGTTTAAATAGCGAG
>JAHDSB010000192.1 GCA_018433015.1 Clostridia bacterium
AAATATGTTATGTCTCTAAATTGCAGGATGGGATATTGTTCCTCTTTGTTTTTGATAACTCTGCCATTAACATTAATTTGAAAATCAGCAATATTGGCAAAATATTTTTGGTTATTATTAATGGTGATGGAAGATTCCTGCAGTATTAAATTAACTTTGCCACTTTTTTTTACTTCTAAGCCCTTGTTCTCATCCCAATTTAAAGATAACCCCAGTGCGCTGCTATAATTCCAAGTTAAAGGAATATAAGTTATATTTTTGTATAATAACAAGGGGTACTTGCTGTGGTAATTATCAATAAACACTCCATTAATTTCTACCCTAAAATCCGGGATATTTACTTCTACCCGGCTTGTCTCCGCTGCCGTTACTTGAGATACTGCTATAATTAGAAATAGTAATACCACACCCCAAAGCATAAAACCCTTCTTTTTCATTTTATAACCTCTTTTCCCTCTTGATTTTATCTCCCTGATTTATATTTAACAGCCAGTTAAATTATACCATTTATATACTATATTTTGTTTTTTTGGTAATACATTCTTCATTTTTTGCTATTTTTACTGTATATCACATGATATATCTCATGTGTATAGTATACATACATGGAAAATATAGATAAAATTTTTTATTATCAGTATAATATCATTTATATATTGTTTTTCATGTGCTAACAAACATTGGCACTTCGTTCAACAAATACTTATTAAAGGGTGAATTATATGGTTAAGGATTTTAAAAAAGTCTTGGTAGCGAATAGAGGGGAGATTGCAATACGAGTTTTCCGGGCTTGTGCAGACTTGGGCATTCGTACTGTGGCGATTTATTCTAAGGAAGATATTTATAGTCTTTTCCGCACAAAAGCAGATGAATCTTATTTAGTGGGCGAAAAGAAGGGTCCTCTTGATGCATATCTGGATTATGATTACATCATTGCTTTAGCTAAGAAAAAGCATGTGGATGCTATTCACCCTGGGTACGGTTTTCTCTCAGAAAATGCTGAATTTGCAAAGGCCTGTGAAAAAGCCGGTATTGCTTTCATTGGTCCCTCCTACCGCACCTTGGAACAAATGGGTGATAAGATCAGCTCAAAAATAATCGCTCATCAAGTGGGTGTTCCTACTATTCCAGGAAGCAAAACTCCCATTACTTCTCTGGAGGAGATAGAAAAACTAGCCGAAAAATATGGCTATCCCATCATCCTCAAAGCATCTAACGGTGGGGGCGGAAGGGGCATGAGAGTCGTCCATCAGCCCCAAGATCTGGCTAGTGCTTTAGAATTAGTTCGCAATGAGGCTAAAAAAGCCTTTGGGAGCGATGAAATATTCATTGAAAAATACTTGGAAAAACCTAAACATGTTGAAGTACAAATGTTAGGAGATAAATATGGTAACATCGTTCACTTGTATGAACGGGATTGTTCCATTCAACGTAGACATCAGAAGGTAATCGAATTTGCCCCTGCTTTTTCCCTTTCCCCAGAAAAAAGAAAAATAATTTGTCAAGACGCTTTAAAAATAGCTCGTGCCGTACAGTACGAAAATGCCGGCACTATAGAATTCCTGGTAGATGCTAAAGGAAATCATTATTTTATTGAAATGAATCCCCGCATTCAGGTAGAACATACAGTATCAGAAATGATTACGGGAATAGACCTAGTCCAAAGTCAGATCCTGATTGCTCAGGGTTACTCTTTGGATTCCCCAGAAATAAACATTAAGAGTCAAGATGATATCCACGTAAAAGGTTATTCTATTCAATGCCGGGTAACTACGGAAGACCCCCGGAATAATTTTGCTCCCGATACTGGAAAAATCACGGCTTACCGGAGCGGCGGCGGTTTCGGTATTCGTCTCGATGCCGGCAACGCTTTTACCGGTGCTATCATTTCCCCTTATTATGACAGTCTCTTAGTAAAAATAACTACTTGGGACAGGAAATTCAGCGGAGCAGTAAAAAAAGCTATCCGTTCCATCGGAGAAGTGCGCATCAGAGGAGTTAAAACTAATGTTCCTTTCCTTAGCAATGTGCTTCATCATCCGACTTTCCGTTCTGGCGACTGCCATACCGGTTTTATCGATGAAACACCCGAACTTTTCGAATTAGAACCCTCTAAAGATAGGGCTACTAAAGTCTTGAAATATCTGGGAGATATTATAGTTAATAAAAAAACAGAACCCAAACCTCGCTTTGAAGAAGCCAAAGTGCCTCAAAACCTGCCGAAAGAAATTCCTGCAGGTGTCAAAGACCTGTTAGATAAGGAAGGTCCGGAAAAACTAAAAGAATGGATTCTTAAGCAGCAAAAGCTCCTTATCACTGACACTACCTTCCGTGATGCTCATCAGTCCTTACTAGCTACCCGTGTCAGAACAACAGATTTAATGACTATTTCACCTGCTACGGCTCGTATGGCCAGCGATCTGTTTTCCCTGGAGATGTGGGGCGGTGCAACTTTCGATGTAGCTTATCGCTTCTTATGGGAAAACCCCTGGACAAGGCTTGATGAGCTGAGGAAAAAAATCCCCAACATTCCCTTCCAGATGTTGTTAAGAGGCTCTAATGCCGTAGGATATACTAACTACCCCGATAATGTTATTAGAGCTTTTATCCAAGAAGCAGCCCAAAGCGGTATTGATATTTTCCGGATTTTTGACTCCCTTAACTGGTTAAAAGGTATGGAAGTATCAATTGATGAAGTTCTAAAAACAGGGAAAGTAGCAGAAGCCTGTATCTGTTACACCGGGGATATCCTCGATCCTAGTAAAGATAAATATACTCTCAAATATTACGTAAATATGGCTAAAGAAATTGAAAAAATGGGTGTTCACATCTTAGGAATAAAAGATATGGCAGGTCTCTTAAAACCTTATGCTGCTAATACACTTATTAAAGCTTTAAAAGAAGAAATATCCCTGCCTATACATCTGCATACCCATGATACCAGTGGAAATGGTTTATCAACTTTATTGATGGCAACTGAGGCCGGCGTAGATATTGTAGACTGTGCCTTAAACTCCGTGGCCGGTCTAACCAGTCAACCACCTTTAAATTCTCTGGTGGCAACCTTAGACCAGTCTCCCCGTAAAACCGGTCTAGACCTGAATAATATGCAGAAATTATCGGAGTACTGGCAAAACATTAGACCCTACTATCGTCAGTTTGAAATAGGTCTTAAATCTCCCGCCACAGAAATTTATAAATATGAGATACCAGGAGGTCAATATTCCAATCTCAAGCCTCAGGTAGAAAGCCTGGGTCTAGGGCATCAGTTTGATACAGTAAAAGATAAGTATAAAGAAGTAAACGAAATCTTAGGAGATATTATCAAAGTAACCCCCTCCTCTAAAGTAGTAGGAGATTTGGCCATCTTTATGGTGCAAAACAACCTGACTAAAGACAATATTGTAGAAAAAGGTAAAGGTTTAACTTTCCCCGATTCTGTGGTCACCTATTTCAAAGGATTAATGGGTCAACCTATGGGCGGATTCCCTCCTGAATTACAAAAAGTAGTATTGAAAGGAGAAGAGCCTATAACCTGCCGACCTGGTGAATTATTAGAATCCGTAGACTTTGAAGCTGTTAAAAATAAATTAACTGATTTGTTAGGACATGAACCAAATTGGCGCTCCGTCTTAAGTTATTGTCTCTACCCCCGGGTAATTGAAGATTACCTCAAGCATCGCGAAGAATATGCGGATATCAGCCGTATGGATACTGACGTATTCTTCCTGGGTCTTGATCCCGGAGAAACTACAGAACTTACGATAGAAGATGGAAAAACTTTAGCCATCAAATTTATCGGTCTAGGCGAAGTAAACAAGGACGGTACCCGTAATGTAGTTTTCGAACTTAATGGAATGCGCAGAGAAATTGCTGTTCCTGATGAATCCATCCAGGATGAGATAACAGTAACAAAAATGGCAGATCCCGAAGATAAATACCAAGTGGGTTCTAGCATTCCCGGTACTGTAGTGAAAGTTCTCGTCCAGGAAGGTGATAAGGTTGAAGTAAATCAGGGCTTAATAATTATTGAAGCTATGAAAATGGAAACAAAGATCGTAGCCCGTACTAAAGGAACCATTGAGGAAATTCTTGTAAAAGAAGAACAGGGCGTTAAAGCGGGAGAACTCCTGATGAAGCTCAAAAAATAACAAGGGAAGGCCAAATTTCTGGCCTTCCTCTTTTCTTTGAATATATATTTAAAGTTATATACTTATTTTAAAAGAAGCGCAACAAAGAATCAGGCTGTGCCTTCTTTTTTACTTTCCCATACCATTTACATATGGGATAAAACAAGCTTAGACTGAGTAACCAAGTTGCAAACAAAGGTAAATATGTAACCACTACTCCTTGAGTAAATGTTCCTGCTAGCAGATAAGAAAAAATATGTAGCACGTAAAAAAAGAACGGAACTCGACCAAAAACAGTTAAAACCTCAACTACTAAAGACCTAGCCCTTATTTTGGAAGCTATGTAAAAAAGGAAAAAACTAACGCCTAACGTATATGTGATAAAGGCTAAACTAGGAGGATATTTGGTAACAATAAAGGCATGTATTAAAGTCTTAGAAGATTTATCTAACAGATTGGACCTAAGTATTTTCTGAAATATATGTCAATGCCACACCTTTTTTACTAAATAAAAGAAGAGGATAAGACTCTTTGTTCAGAGTTACTTATCCTCTCTTGCTTATTCTCTAAGCTATTTTGCTTTTTTTATTTACTTTAATCTATTCATGTAACTTTTTCGGATTCAAAAGCCACAATCCTTTCTCATCAGTAGCCACATAAAGTTTTTTGCCATCCTGGCTGAAAAATAAGTCATTTACTTTAGTATTCTCCATAATTCCTTTTACTTTGACCCAGTGGCTCCCTCCATTGAAGGAATAATATAATCCCCCTGTTCCGGAAGGATAATCCCATAAACCTAAAGCCCATTCCTCTATGCTACGGGGATTAAACTCTAAGCGATTTATACCACCCGGCAAGTTAAATTTAAGTTGGCTGGTTATTTCCCCCTCATGGGTTGCCATTACTACACCATAAGGATACACCAGATATGCGGCCTCCGGATATAGGGGATGAAGTAATGCTCCATAATTGGCGGGAGTATCTACTTTGTTCCATGTTTTTCCTCCATCGTCGGAACAATAAGTCAGCCTGTCAACAATGTAAATAATCTCTGGATTTTGAGGATGAACAGCTACTCCCCGCACAGTAATATCCGTCAGTCTTTCCCAATTCTGTCCTTCGTCGCCGCTTTTAAACAACCCTCCCCCTTCTTTGGAGGATTGACCCACAAATATTTCTTTCCTCTCCGGTCCGGCAGTAATAATATCTATAGGCTCATTAAAAGCTTGGAAAGAAGTCTCGGTCCACTCCTTATTTTTCCCCTTTACCAAGATCTCCCCTGCACTGCTGCCGGCAAATATTTGGGTGTTATTTTCCTTTTCCTGAACATAAAATGCTGTTATATCACGGGATGGACTATTTAACTTCCATTCCTCTCCATCCAATACATAGAGCTTTCCTTCTGTAAGGGCATAAACCACTCCCTGATCCGTAACCTGAACATTTTGTACATCATTTCCTTTAAAGCCTAAATACTGCCACTTCCAGTTAAGTTCATCTTCTTCCTGATAATCAGTTTTTTGGGCAGATATAGCCTGACATCCCGGTAAATAGCAAACACTCATTATAAGTAGTAATAAAATTAGATGTTTTTTTATGCTCATTTTCCCTCACTCTCCAGCAAATCAGCCATTTCCGAAATAGTTACAAATTCATAACCCCGGTCCCTTAATTCTTTTATAACCTCAGATACTGCCTGAATAGTCTTGTCTTGACCAGTATGCATTACAACTATGGCACCCGGATGGGCCCATCTAGTAACCACTTCTTCAATATCCTGGGCATCCATTTCTAACGACACATCCATAGAACTTATAGACCATAACACAGTTCTTAAGCCTATCTCCTGAGCAATCTTGAGCATATTTTGATCATAATATGCACCCGGAGGTCGGAAGAAGCTTGGTTTTTTTCCACTATACTGCTGAATTGCCAGACTTGTTGAAATCAATTGGGCCCTAACTTCGTCATCAGTAAGAGTATGATTGTTCATATGATCCCAGGTATGATTAGCGGCCTCATGTCCACTATTAGCCAGTCTCTTAAGCACTTCTTTATTCTTAGGTATGCTGTTACCTACAATAAAGAAAGTTGCTTTTACATTGTGGGAATCAAGTACATCTAATAAAGGATTCACTTTTTCTCCTAAATAATCATCAAAAGTTAAGGCTACTACTTTTTGATCTGGTCCTTTACAAATAAGGGGTTTAATTTCCGTCTTGCTCTTATCCTTTTCCCAGAAAGAAAACTGGGCCTTTCCCGTATCTACTAGCTCTCTTAATTCATCCAGAAGGGCATAAGCCCGACCATCAATAAAAATTGCATTAATTAGATTATAGTTTACACAAACATAACCTTTCTCAGCATCAAATCTATATGTATCCCCAAAAGACTTGGCAAAGGTTTTAACAGGAACATAATACTTATCTTGATAAATAGCTGCTTTTTCTGTCATCTTCATATCATTTACATAACAAGACTGCCATTTTATACTTTTCAGATCTACAGTATTTAAAGCCTTAACCTTATCAGAACTGGTTATTTCAATATTACCTCCATGAAGATGTACTTCTTGCAGGCGTAATATATTTTCTAAGCGGTCTAAATCTACATAGGCCTTACCAAAAAAGTTTACTATCTCCACATAGGCCTCGTCATCACCCTTGACTAGCTGAATAACTCCTAAATCAGGTAGCCAAATTGTCTCCCAATTTAAACTTTCAGTAATACTTCTGATGGGAACATAAATATCTCCATCCCAATCATAACCAACATCGACTAAAACCTTATTGAGAAAAATATGATACTTTTTCTCCAATCTTTCTTTAGCAAACTTATTTGCATTTTCTATTTCCGCCAAAGTATTGGATTCGTACCAATTAAAGTGTGTAGCACTTAAAATTTCTCCCGTACGGCGATAGAGCAAACTTCCTCCTACTACAATAATTAGTGCCATTATTACTAACAACACTAGTAAAGTTCTTTTTTTCATGACTATCTCCTCACAACAATGTTTAACTAATTCTATCTATGTAAAGACACGTTACTTATAGCTGTACGAATACTGTTAAAAACTACCCCCTTAAAACCTTGATCTCTTAAAATCTCTTCTACGGCCAGAGTGGCCTTATCTAGGGAAACTTGGGTTACAATTAGAGGCGGCTCTAAGCGAATAACATTAGGATTATTCAAAGTGTAGGCAGTAATTATTTGATACTTATCTAGCAACTCACTGGCTACAAGGGACCCAAAATACTCTACTGCTAATTTATTTAATTTGCCCCCCGTCAGTTTATTCAAAACACCTGTAGCCGGCTGATTAAATTCCATCCCGATTAATAGACCCTTTCCGCGCACTTCTTTTATTATATCGTATTCATCCTGTAACTGTTGCAAAATTGCCAAGAAATAATTACCTTTTTCCTCAGCCTGCTCCGTTAATTTTTCTGTAATAATCTGTTGTAACGCCACTATCCCTGCAGCCATAGCCAGGGAATTACCCCCAAAGGTGGAAGTATGTAGAGCATATTTGTCGATACCTTTATAAGCACGGTTCCAGATATGAGGTCGTGCAATATATGCTCCTATAGGCATAACCCCTCCCCCCAAAGATTTTGCCAAACACATAATATCAGGTACTACTTCCTCATGCTCACAGGCAAAAAGCCGCCCCGTTCGTCCAAAACCCGTTTGAATCTCATCCACAATAAGAATAGCTTTATAACGATCACAAAGCTGCCGAACTTCTGCCAGGTATCCTTCCGGAGGTACAATTACTCCACCTTCACCCTGGATGGGTTCCACAATAAAAGCAGCTACATCATTGCGGGATAGTTTCATTTCTAAGTCCTCTAAATTGCCAAATTCTACAGCATCACAATCAGGTAGAAGGGGCAGGAAAGGTTGGCGATACTTTTCCCTCCCCGTAACAGAAAGAGAGCCAAAGCTTTTGCCATGAAAAGAATTTTTACAATAAAGTATCTTACTGCGCCCTGGGTTTGCTGCACGGGCCAATTTCAAGGCACCCTCCACAGCCTCGGTTCCACTATTACCAAAAAAAACCTTTTCTAAATCTCCAGGGGTCACCTGGGCTAAATTGTAGGCAAACGCTGCCGCCAAAGGATTTAAGGAGGCTTGTAAAATATTAGGCCGCTCCCCAACTTGTTCTACTGCCTTTTGCACCACCGGAGGATTATGTCCTAAATTTAAAGCTCCATATCCTCCAAGAAAGTCTAGATACTCTCTTCCCTCAGCATCCCATACCTTTTCTCCTTGGGCCTTCACAAACTGCTTATCAAAATCCATTAAACTCATCATATCTACAAGTCCGGAGTTAATATAACGCCGATAATAGTGGCGAATATCTTCCCGCTCCATCTGCAAAGCAGCATCTATGTCCAACAATTTCTTATTACTGTTACTCATCTACCTATTTTCTCCCTTCCCAATTTTCATTCCTTTAAAATAACCTTTATTGGTAATTATAACCTTTTTTTGTCTCGCTGTAACCGTCCCTAATTCATTAAAATAAAAACACCCCTGAAGGGTGTATTATTAAAAGCCTATAATGCTTTTTCATAGTAATTCTTTATAATTGGACTGATGATCTGCCTTAGTATCATTAAGGAAAGGATAATTATCATTCCTTCTAAAGAAACATTTAATAATTTAGCTAATATTAAAACAGGGAATTGTTTAGAACAATTCCCTGTTCAGAGCGTCGAAAAAGGCCATGTTTCAATTTTTGAAATGTGGCCTTTTATCGTATCTACACCTAATTTTAGAGCAATAAGCGAAAGCAAAGGGGCTTAGTAAGCCCACATTGCCATTTTCTTAAGATTCATGGCAGCAAACTTAAGCGTAACCCAATTCTTCACTCGGGTTATGCCTTTAAATAATGTATAGCGCATAGCATGTTTTTCTTTAGCATCAGCAA
>JAHDSB010000156.1 GCA_018433015.1 Clostridia bacterium
AGTATACAGGGTGAAATGATGTCTGTTGGTATCTCAGCTATGATGATGCAAGTTTTAACCATTATTCAACAGATGTTGTTATATCGGATGGCCTTTCGGTATGGGGGCGATGCCCAGGGGATTTTAATGGGTGCTTCTCTAAGAATACAAGCCTTTTCCTTTATACCGTTATGGGGCATGTCCCAAGGATTACAACCTGTGGTTGGTACAAATTATGGTGCCAAGCATTATCACAGAGCAAAACAAGCAACTAATGTATTTATCTTAGGCGCAACAGTGCTGGCTCTTTTATTTTGGCTACCGATGGAATTGATACCGCACAGTGTTTTAGGCTTATTTATTAAAGATGCCGGCATAGTTGCCTTGGGCGTAAGGAGTTTTAGAATGTTTTATGTTCTATTCCCTTTATATGGCACTATGGTTATGATGATTGTATTTTTCCAAGCTATTGGAAACGGAAAAGCAGCAGGGGCTATGGTATTTTCCAGAGCGATTTTACTTTTCGTTCCCGCAATTATTTTGCTACCGCTGGTATTTGGCCTTCCTGCAGTATGGTATACCACACCACTGGTAGATGGAATTGTTATCTTATTCGGCGCAATAGCACTGTTAAGAGTTTATAGTGAAATGAATAATGAAATGACAAAATTAGCAGATTGTAAAGTATGATTATGTATTGCTAGATAAAAAGGCTCTAACCTTGTAATTTAGGGTTAGAGCCTTTTAATTTTTAAGGTATTTATATTATCCTCCTAAGGTCCTTGTTACTGAGATCTTTTATAAGGTTTATATAGTAGCCTTGGTATAATGCTAAGATCCTCTATTTATAAACCTATATGAACTAAAATGTATGCAACTATGATACAACTTTGTAAGCAATATGATGCAATCTCTCTGTATACTACTATGCAGAGGTTTTTTGATATTGTTTAAGCTTTAAATAGGAGTAGAGAGGAAGGCGTAAATGAAAAAAATACTAGCTGTAGCACTAATTGCTGGAATAAGTCTTACATTTGTGGCCTGTGGAAGTAAAACGAACGATGCACAAAACGATACTGTACAAGAGGAGTCACAACCTCAAGTTATTATTAAAAAGCAACAAGAAGTTAATAATGATGAAAGTAAGGAAGAAGTTAGTGCAAGTGAAAAGAATACAGAGGACGCTAGTATTTTTATAGAATTCGATGAGAATCAATACGAGTTTAGAAAAGAACAAGGTTCTGAAGAAGTTCCTCTATTATGGGATAAGACTCAAGATGATGTGATAATGATCATTGTATATACTCCCAATACAACTGTTGATAAGGAAATTAAAAAAGATAATGATAGACTTACGTCGGGAAAGGATGTGCCGGAGTTTAAAGAGGTTGTCTCTGATTTGCAAATAGAAGCTACAAAATATGTGAATTCATATAGGGATTATCCCGATTATAAAAACGATAAAAACAACTATACTTTGATACCATTCTATTATCATTATTATATCCCCCATGGAGATGGAGTTTTTGAACTGATGGCATATGCAGAATATTTTGATGCCATGGATTCGCAAAAGAGAGCAAACATGCTTAATAGTATCTCCGTTATTTCTCTTTCCGAAAATAAGGCTATGCAAAATGCTAAGCTCGTAGATCCGCCCAAGAAAAAAATTGCTGAATGAATTAAAAGGTTCTAACCTTGTAATTTAAGGTTAGAGCCTTTTAATTTTTAGATAATAATTGTAGAAGAAGGTTGCCTTAATTTGCGATACTCCATAGGTGTTATGCCTGTGCTTCTTTTGAATAATTCCGAAAGGCGACCGGCACTGCGGTATCCCACCTTGAGAGCAATCTCTTTGATAGTTAAGTCTGTATGGGTTAATAGCTGTTGTGCTTGGCGCATGCGACGCTGCTGGATATATTCGGTTATAGTACAGTTATATAATTCTTTAAAAGCTGTTTTAAGCTTTGTAGTTCCCATGCAGGCGATTTTTGATAATTGTTTTAAGGTTAAGCTAAAGGCGTAATGATCATTAATATGTGCAGCTACATTTTCTAGGTGCTTCAGATCTGAATTAGATAAAGGGGAATGTCGTCTTGTTTTTATCCTTCTTTCCCGCTCAAAAATTAAAGAAATAGCTTCTGCCGCTTTTCCTTCATAGAACAATTTAGCCGGCATACCTGTTCCTCGGTAGGTTTGTAATTGATGTAATAGCAAAACCATTTCGGGAAAATTTGTTGTCTCATTGATACTTAATAAGGCGGAACGAGGGTTGATATAATCATCAGCATATTTCCGGGCCAGATATTCATCGCAATATTGGGGAGTGAATTCTATGCCGATAGATTTAATGGGTATCTTCTTATGAAAGATGGCCTGATAGCTTGCTTTACTACCCAAACTTTTTACACACCCGGCCTTTAAGGGCTGATAGGGGTTAAGTTCTTCTCCGGAAAGAGATTCATAATATGTAATGCTAAAGAACTCAGGAAGTTGACTTTCATAATAGTAATCTTCATTAAAATAAAAATCATGGATGGAAATACAGAATAAATTCTGATAGGAGTACATCCAGTAATAACCTTCACCAAGGGAAGGATCAAGCATATAGCAGGTTCCCGTTTGGTTATATTTATGGCAGGCGGAAATCCTGGTGAAGCCCTTTTCCAAAAGTAAGGACTCATGTGTCGCTTTAAGATCCACTATATCACCTCGTTTCCTCAAAAAGTCGTAAGTATTTCTCGATGAGACGAAACTGCCTGAAAAGGCTTCTTATTTAAGATTTTAAGGTATATAATATTTTCAATGTTAGGCTAACCTAACATATTTTAATAATAAGTCTGATTAGGCTAATTGTCAATGAAGGTTTAAAAAACTTTACAACGCTTTTTCTGGCGTTGAGAAGAAAATTAAGAAAACAGAAAGAGGGAGTTTCATGAGAAATATTCACGCACAAGGCTTGCGGCACTTATTTGAGCTGGCCGGCAGCTATCGCTATTTAATCGTTATAGCTTGCATCTTATCTGGTGTTAGTGCAGTTCTATCTTTATTTCCCTTCATATGCATCTGGTTTGTAATTCGCCAGATATTCAGGGTTTTACCAGATTTATCTGCTGTTACAGGAATCGCTGGGTATGGATGGTGGGCGGTAGGCTTTGCTGTGGCTAGCCTAGTCCTTTATTTTGCAGCCTTAATGTCTTCTCACTTGGCGGCTTTTCGGGTAGAAAAGAATATGCGTAAAGAAGCCATGCATAAACTTGTTACCCTGCCTTTAGGTTTCTTTGGACAGAACACAAGTGGAAAATTACAAAAAATAATTGATGATAATGCGGGGCTTACTCATAGTTTTCTGGCCCATCAATTACCGGATATGTCGGGAGCGGTGGTAATGCCTCTGGCCATTATCGTTATCCTGTTTAGCTTTGATTGGCGGCTGGGGCTGGTTTGTCTTGTACCCTTAATAGCAAGTATTTATTTCTTAAGACGTATGATGGGTGGTCGTGGTGCCCAATATATGAAGCAATATATGGATGCCTTAGAAAACATGAATACCGCTGCGGTAGAGTACGTTCGGGGTATTCCCGTAGTTAAAGTTTTTCAACAGACGGTATATTCTTTTAAAAACTTTCACGAATCCATTATACGTTATCGGAATTTTGCTTCAGATTATGCTATAGCTTGTCAAATACCCATGACTAATTATACTATCTCCATTCATGCCCCGTCGTTACTCCTAATCCCCGTTGGTCTGCTCTTTATCATGCATACTTCTGATTATACAGGATTTCTTCTGGACTTGATTTTTTATATGCTTTTTGTCCCCCTATGTGCCACTATGATGAATAAAATCATGTACGCCAGCCATAATGTGATGCTTGCTCAAGAAGCTCTAAGCCGGGTAGGGGAAATTATCCAGGCAGAATCTCTTGTCACACCTAAAAAGTCGGGGAAACCCACTTCCCATACCATTGTCTTTGCCGATGTGGCTTTTGCCTATCCGGAGAGCAAGGAAAATGCTGTGGATCACATCAGTTTATTAGTTCCGGAGGGGAAAACTTATGCCCTGGTGGGTCCGTCTGGGGGAGGAAAGACAACCATCGCCAGTCTGATCCCCCGCTTTTGGGATATAGATCAAGGGGTTATTGAAATCGGAGGAGTTAATGTCAAAGATTTTACAGAAGAAGATCTGATGAAACTTATTGCCTTTGTCTTTCAAAATACTCGGCTGTTTAAAGCCAGTTTGTTAGAAAATATAAGGGCGGCTAAACCGGAAGCCAGTAGGGAGGAAGTATTATGTGCGGCCCATTTGGCCCAATGCAATGATATTCTGGCTAAGCTGCCCCAAGGAATTGACACTGTAGTTGGCACAAAAGGTATTTATTTATCGGGAGGAGAACAACAACGAATTGCCCTAGCTCGGGCCATATTAAAGGATGCACCTATTATTGTCTTGGATGAAGCTACGGCTTTTGCAGACCCGGAAAATGAATACCAGATTCAAAAGGCCTTTGAAAAGTTAACTAAAGGAAAGACAGTAGTGATGATTGCCCATCGTCTATCTTCCGTAAAAGATGTAGATCAGATCTTAGTTGTGGATCAAGGTAAGATTGTGGAACGTGGTACCCATCAAGCATTGTTAGAGAAGAATAAAGTCTATGCGGGTATGTGGCGAGAATATCAATCATCTGTGGACTGGAAAGTAGGGAGGGAGGTAGCCCATGCTTGAGTATCTGGAAAATAGATTTGCCCTTAGCAGACAGGCTAGTGAAGATTTAGTTAAGGGCAGTCTTTTAAGCGCTTTAGTTAATCTAAGTATGATGATACCCGTAGGTATTTTTATCCTTATGTTAAATGAGGTGCTAACGCCCCTCTTGGGAAAAGGAGCAAGTGCTATACCCGGTGTATTAAAATATCTTATCTTAGTGTTAGTAGCCCTTCTTGTTATCTATGCCTGTCAGTATTTTCAGTATGCCAGCCTTTATCTTTCCACCTATAAGGCCAGTGCTGAAAGACGCATAGCTTTAGCGGAGAAACTTCGTTATTTGCCTTTAGCGTTTTTTGGCCAGCGGGATCTATCGGATTTGACCAGTACAATAATGAAAGATTGTACAGCTATAGAACATGCTTTTTCCCATGCAATTCCTCAATTATTTGGAGCAATTATCTCCACACTATTGGTTAGTATTGCCTTGCTGTCCATGGATTGGCGTATGGGAGTGGCGGTCTTATGGGTAATTCCCCTAGCTTTAGTGCTAATTGTAGGGTCAAAGCGGCTACAAACTAGGATGGAATTAAAACATTATCAGGCCAAGCGCGCTAGCACCGAGGGGATTCAAGAGTGCTTGGAAACTATGCAAGATATTAAGGCCTGTAATATGGAAGCTCGTTATATAGCAGGATTAGATAAAAAACTGGATGAGGCGGAAAGGGCTCAAATCAGGTCAGAAATGACTCTGGGTGCTTGCGTTGTGAGCTCCCAGTCTCTACTAAGATTGGGGCTGGCTACCACCATATTGCTGGGGGGATATCTGCTGGTCCAGGGAGAAATAAAGCTTTTAACATATCTAATTTTCTTGGTTACGGCAGCGCGCATTTATGATCCCCTTTCCTTGTCCTTGGAACATATTGCAGAAATTTTTACTATAGGTATTCCCATCAAACGCATGAAAGAGATGGAAGATCAAGCTATTCAGGATGGAACTAAGTACTTTACTACCCAGGGATATGATCTTGTTTTTGATCAGGTAGGTTTTGCATATAACGAAAATGAACCGGTTCTAAAGGATGTTTCCTTCACGGCTAAGCAGGGAGAAATAACAGCTTTGGTAGGCCCTTCGGGGGGAGGAAAGAGTACTGCGGCCAAGTTAGCGGCTAGATTTTGGGATGTAGACCGGGGAAAAATTACCTTGGGCGGAATAGATATTTCCACCATTGATCCCGAAGCCCTGTTAGAAAAATACTCTATCGTTTTTCAAGATGTTACCCTTTTTAACGATACCGTTATGGAGAATATCCGCTTAGGAAGAAGAGCTGCTTCTGATGAAGAAGTGCGGGCAGCAGCTAAGGCCGCCAGGTGTGATGAATTTGTGGCTAAGATGCCGAAGGGGTATCAGACGGTCATTGGAGAGAACGGTTCTACCTTATCGGGCGGGGAGCGGCAAAGAATCTCTATTGCCCGGGCTTTATTAAAAGATGCACCTATTGTTTTATTGGATGAAGCTACGGCTTCCTTGGATGTAGAGAATGAAACCCAGATTCAAACAGCCCTTACCCAGCTGATAAAAAATAAGACGGTTCTGGTTATTGCCCATCGCATGCGAACA
>JAHDSB010000066.1 GCA_018433015.1 Clostridia bacterium
AACACCCTAATTCTGCCACAGGATTAATTTTGTCAAAGCTTATTTCTAATAGATAAACGGTGAAAGGTCTGTATCACTTTAATTGTGCTGCAGGCTTTTTTGTTGAAAACAGACTGTATTTACTGATAGTTCTATCAAAAACTCCAGCCTTTTCAAAGGCTGGAGTTTCTCCAATTACATTTCTTATATGTTGCTTTTTTAATTAAATTGATCGGGACTTTAAGGGATTTGGTCTCATCTTCCCCTGCATCATCATTAAATTAATCTATAATATGAAATTTTTTCAGAAATTCATCTTTTGGAATGTACATTTCTTGAAACTTCTCACTATTTTCTTCATCTACTAAATCCATAGTAATAGGAGCTTCTCTTACAAACACCCAGTTGTTTCTTTCTCCGATTAAATCTCCGTAATAACTTCCATCTTCTTCTATTGTTTTATTATACATCTCCTTAGTCATAACTTTAATGCCAAAAAGCAATTGTTCGTTGTCTGGCTTTCCTTTAAAGTAAAAATAAATCGTATTATTTTCTTTTTTTATTTGATAATGGTTCTCCCAAGACTTTGGTATATCAAAAGTAAACCCAAGTTCTTTATTAGAATAAGTTTCTAGAATTTCCAAGTTATCTTGATGTAAAATATGCTCTAGATAAGGCTTTAATGAAGTATTCTCTTCTAATCCATAGCCATTTCCTAAGAGTTGTAGTATTAAAAAGAATACTATTATATTTTGCATAACGTCCTCCTGAGATTTTCCAGATTTTTTTCCACAATATTCGCACTTTTTACTTCTCATTATATTCCCTAATACTTCATTTATCAGTAATATCATGTCGGATTTTGTCATATAGGTTCATAATAAATCTGTCATCCATGGATTAGTTAGGCACCAATTGGGCACCAAAACAAAAAAACCACCCTCTTGGTGGTTTTGTAAAATGCTTTTATGTCTTGATACTACTGTGTCATTAGTACAAAATAGATGCACCCAGAATTATGCTAATCTGGTGTATAAGCTTATTTATTTTCTTTTTCATGTCGAAT
The DNA here is from genome assembly GCA_018433015.1 of Clostridia bacterium. Taxonomy (GTDB): domain Bacteria; phylum Bacillota; class Peptococcia; order DRI-13; family SV3-B141; genus SV3-B141. Next base: position 1,046 of record JAHDSB010000066.1, read on the forward strand.
TGACCACAAAATGAAAGCACCCATAACGGCAACGGCAACAATTCCTCCAATCCCATTCGAGTCTATGTTGTTCTCTGCGACTATCCCAACAGCAATAGTTAAAATAAATGCAATAACTTCCATCGATTTCACCCTCGTATCTCGTATTATATAAATAATGTAATATTATCATAACATAAAAAATAGTACAAATAGTTTTACCTTTTTGTTACAGTCCAGTAAACGTTGGCACTATTTTCATATCCCATACATAGCTGAATTAATATATTTTCTTATCATTCAAAAGAACAATCTTTTTCTTTTAGAAAAAGGAAATACCTTTCACAATATACACCTATTGATATTATGAAGGTTCGGAAGCATAAAGATTACAAAGATCTTACAGCCAAAAGCTTGCGAATCACATTTCTACCATTTGTTAGGGCTACTTCCTCATAAGGCAATGATCCTTTTGTAGCATAGCTATAACCTTTACCAACCCTTTGAGGAATTTGTGCTATACTCAATGTACCTTGAATTACTTTTGTTAGCTTAGGCGATATACAAATTGCTACTAATCTGTTCAACACTTTTTTTAGTCTTCCACTAGTTTTACGGGCTAGTATTTTTGCCATGTTTCCACCACCTGCTATACTCCAGCTTCCTTTGCGGTGTTTCATTCGTTGGCAGATGGCATCACAGTTGCTATGTTCCATTGTCCGATATATCAGGCCTTCTTCTAAATCAGGTAAAGCTAATCCTCTCAATAAATATGGCATTAATCCTTCTTGGTTTTCTGTGAAGTAATGGCGTAAATCTCTTAGCTTTTTCTTTGTTTTTTCATCTTCAGCATCCATTTCTAAGGCCTTTAGATACATGAGAATTTCTTCATATTTGTTTTCCTTTAAGAATTTTAATATTGTTGTTCTGGCTTCTTTATCTCGTACATTTCTTATGATTGCTTTGCTTTTATCAAAGGGATCTAGTTGGTAATTGCGTTTCCCTTTATTTCTATAGGTCTTTCTATCTCTTTCTTTAGCTAAATAATTATCTAGATTATTCATTACTTGTTTCATTAATTCTCTAGCTACTTGACATCCATATTCATAGATTTCTTTTTCTATTTTGTTGAAATTTATTTCATTGCCGAGTACAATCATCTTGATAGGCCCCCTGTCTTATTTGTCTCAGCAACAAAATTGTACAGGATTTTGGCTCTATCGGGAAGAGAGTACTTGTACTCTCTTCCTTTTTTTGTCTACTTATTCTGCCAATGATTATTATACTCTAACTTGCTATAAAACACCTTCAACCCTATTTAATCCTACTTTTTTGGGATTCCATGAACTGGGTTGCTGTCAAGAGTTAGATAAATATTTTTTATTTTATAATATGAAATTTTTTCAGAAATTCATCTTTTGGAATGTACATTTCATTAAACTTATCTATATTTTCTTTATTTGCTAAGTCCACAGTAATAGTAAATACTTCTATAAACACCCTGTTGTTTTTTTCGCCAACTAAATCTCCGAACTTGTAACTTCCATCTTCTTCTATTATTTTGTTATACATTTCTTTAGTAATAACTTTAATACCAAAAAGTAATTGTTCGTTATCTGGTTTTCCTTTAAAGTAAAAGTGAGCTGCATCATTTTCTTCTTTTATTTGATAATGGTTCTCCCAAGACTTTGGTATATCAAAAGTAAACCCGAGTTTTTTATTAGAATAAGTTTCTAGAATTTCCAAGCTATCTTGATATAAGATATTTCCTAGATAAGGCTTTAATGAAGTATTCTCTTCTAATCCACAACCGTTTCCTAAGAGTTGTAGTATTAAAAAAAACACTATCATATTGTGCATAATGTCCTCCTGATATTTTCCAGATTTTTCTTTCCACAATATTCGCACTTTTTACTTCTCATTATATTCCCTAATACTTCATTTATCAGTAATATCATGTCGGATTTTGTCATTTAGGTTCATAATAAATCTGTCATCCATGGATTAGCTAGGCACCAATTGGGCACCAAAACAAAAAAACCACCCTTTTGGTGGTTTTGTAAAATGCTTTTATGTCTTGATACTACTGGTGCGGCTGAGAAGACTTGAACTTCCACGAGCGTAGTGCCCACTAGAACCTGAATCTAGCGCGTCTGCCAATTCCGCCACAGCCGCATGTTAAACAACTAGTAAAAATAATTGTTTATGTATATTTTAAAATGTAGCCTTCTAAAAATGGCTGGGGTGGCTGGACTCGAACCAACGCATGACGGAGTCAAAGTCCGTTGCCTTACCAGCTTGGCTACACCCCAATATTCATTTGGTGGAGGGAGAAGGATTCGAACCTTCGAAGGCATTGCCAGCAGATTTACAGTCTGCCCCCTTTGGCCAACTCGGGAATCCCTCCAAAAATAATGGAGCCGACGATGGGACTCGAACCCGCAACCTGCTGATTACAAGTCAGCTGCTCTGCCAATTGAGCTACGTCGGCATATTAAATGGCGGAGCTGACGAGAGTCGAACTCGCGATCTCCTGCGTGACAGGCAGGCATGTTAGGCCACTACACCACAGCTCCGCGTTATTATTAAATTGGTGACCCGTGCGGGACTCGAACCCGCGTTACCGCCGTGAAAGGGCGGTGTCTTAACCGCTTGACCAACGGGCCGCTTTTGTATCATATCACATCTCAGCAGTTACTGTCAACAATCTTTTGTAACTGTATGGTCGGGGCAGAGGGATTTGAACCCCCGACCCCCTGGTCCCAAACCAGGTGCGCTACCAAACTGCGCTATGCCCCGTATCAACGTGACGAAATATATCTTAACAAATATTTACCCTTTGGTCAAGGGTTTTTTACAAATATTTTTATAAAACTTATTACAATAATCATTGTCATATTTGTCCTGTTACGTAATAACTTAATATATATAAGGTTTATTCTGTTGAGGTGATGATAATATGTATCCAGGATATCGAGTTATAGAAAAAACGATATTAGCAAATATCAACCGTTTAGTACATCTCTTAATTGAGATGAGCGCTAAAGACAGCGCAGAAAAAGAACCTTACCTGAAAGAAGCTGCTACTTTAATACGAGAACTTCGACCTCTCCTCTTACATCTTGTGGAAGGGAAAGAAGAGCATCTGGAGCCTTTAATTAGACAATTGGTTATGCAAAAACTACCCCATCACAGAATTCTTGGCAGTTTCGGTAATTTACAAAAAGACTTAAGCGATATCCTCTCCTACTCTCTGGGACCTGAAAATATTGAACATATAAATCCCCCTGTAGAAACCTTCGAAGAAGTCTCTAATGCTGATCAGGACCCTGCTGAAGAGAACTCTGAGGATTACCCTCAAGAATTATGTGAAGAAGGCTTAGAAGACATCACAAACGAAGAAAACACTGAATCTCCTCCGGAAACCCCAGTACCTGCCGAACCTGTAAGTGAAGATGATCTCTCTCCCCCTGACGAACAAGCACAACAAACTCTATACCGAGATAGTATTACTCCTCCAGATGAATGGGCACCGGAAGATTCACCACTAGAAGAAGACCTTTCTGATCAACATCCTCCTACCTTGGAGAACCTGGTTATGAAGATATTTGCCGGAGAGAATATCATTAAAGATTATGTCTGGCGCAGCTTAATTGTAGATTACTTTTTGCCCGAAAAGAAAATTGCAATTATTTGTACAAAATCTAACTATCGCCAGCATAAGCTTTATGAAGTCTTACTAAAAAAAGATCAAATTAAAATTATCAAAATACAACCTGAAGATCTAAACAATATTAGACTTTTAACCCGCAAATTAACTAAGTTATAGAAGATCTCACTCCCAATATATTTCTATATTATCTCCATCTTTCAAAGGTTGGGTATAGGTAACTTCTTGGGAATTAACTAATATTTTAAGATGACTTTTATCGGGAGGCGGATCAGTAGAAAACTGTATCGCATTAAAAATATCAACGAGAATAGGTTGATACGGCTTTGTATCTATTTCGTATTCCACCGAGTCCCCTCCTTTGATTAAGGTATCCAAAGATGCAGGTTTTTTATTTACATACACATTAGTTTTACTTAGCACAATTCTTTTATCATTTACAGTGACTGTCAGAGATTTCTCCGGAATTTTGGGGAGAATATCCCTTAACTTCAGATCTTCCTTCTGCTCATAAGTTACGGAATCGCCTGGTGATACTTTTTCATCAGGCTTAGTTCGTTTGCCATTCTTTTTTATTATAGCCATCCCAGAAATATTTAGTTCGCTACCGTTTAGCAAGATATACTGCTCTTCACAAAGCTGACCACATTGTTGCAAAAGATCAATGATTCTGTAGTTTCCTGCTACTTCCACCTTACAACCATCGGGTATCTGGTCATGCAAGGAGAACTCCTGCTGCTCTCCTTTGATAATAGGCTTTAACTCCACATTTTGTCCATTTACAGTACAATATCCTAACTTATCCTGTAATATCTCCTGGAAAGTAGCACTGGCGTTTTCTCCTGTTTCCCCCAGAATAATAGTTATTTTATCTCCTTGCTTTACCTTATCGCTTAAATTTGCTTCACATCCATTTAGTGTAATGCTCCCTACTTGACCGATTTTACCCGGTAGTGTATATAGTTCGCCATTTATTTCGCAAGTTAAAGCTAACCCGGGTCTACCATAAAGGTCGCGCGGATTATAGCCACCTGCCAACAAAGCCTCCGCCACATTGTTTTGCGTCAATTGCAACATTCGTACAGGATAATCGTTTATATTTACTGTAATAAAGCCCATAGTAGGATATTTTAAAGCCGTATAAGCTATTCCCAACACCGTTATAAAATCAGGGCCGGAAAAGTTATCAGCAAGATTCTTAACTTGCTGAATTTTATTGGCCTGCTGCACAACTACTCTACTTTCCGCCAAGCCAATTTTTTTAGCTAATTTACCAGGCAAATCAGGGCTCAGACTTCCTCCCCCTACTAGCAGAATAGCCTGGGGCGGTTTTCCATTTAAAGATATTACTTCCTTAGCGATTTCAACGGAAAGATTATCTACAGCAGGCTGGATTATTTCTTTTACTTCTCTGCTATCCAGGGTTTCCTCAATACCTAAAACATTCACAGTTTCTATAGTTTCCTTGCTATTTATAAGCCTTTTAACTTCTTCAGCTTTATTAAAATCTAGAATATAATGATCGCTTAAAGCTTCCGTTATTTCATCACCTGCTACAGGAACCATGCCAAAAGCACTAATAGTATTACCTCCGCATACGGCAATATCAGATGTTCCCGCACCGATATCAACTAAAACTAAATTTAGGCGCCTCATGGCAGGACTCAATACAAGATTGGCCACAGCAATAGGCTCCAAAGTGATACTGGCAAGTTCTAATCCTGCCATTTCTACTGCCGTCTGCAAAGAATCCACTACTATCCTGGGTAAAAAGGTCGCTACTACCTCCAGTTCTGCTTCCTGGCCCCGCTGCCCTACTAAGGACTCTAAGCTGATATTGTCCATCCATTCCTCAATAACACTGTATCCCACACAATAATACTGTTGTGAAAGGGGCATAGAGTTATTATCTTGCTTAGGTAATTTAAATTGGGCATTCTGAACAGCCTGGAGTTCCAAAGAAATAACCTCATCCCTGGAAAAGGTAGTAACAATAGGATGCCTCATCTTCGCTTTACCATGTACTGTTTTCAGAGACCGTCCGGCCGCTGCTACAGCCACAGATTTTAGTTCTTGCCCAGACAGCTCTTTCATTTCATCAACTAATTCCTTAATTACTTGAGCCACTTTTTCTACATTATGAATTTGTCCGTCTAACATTGCTCTAGTTTTATGTTCTTTATTAATAAGATGGTATACATTTAATTCTTCATCTTCTAAGTCGGCCAAAAGGGCCATAACCGACCTGGTTCCTATATCCAATACAAATATATTATCAGGCAACTTTTTCACCTCCGACATGACTTTATTTCGACTTATTCCGAGGAAATCCTTTTCAGCACTTATTGTAAAAGGCTCTTGACTAATGTCTTTAGCCAACAGCCTTTTTCTTCTTCGGCACTTCTTTCTATCTGTATTCTGAACTCAGTTTAAAATAATGCTCTGCATGGTTTTTTCTTTCTTCCCTCGTCTCTTCACTAAGGGTTCTGATAACTTTGCCCGGAGCCCCTAAAACTAAGGAATAAGGCGGAATAACAGTACCTTTAGTCACTAAAGCACCCGCTCCTATAACAGACCCTTCTCCGATTTGGGCCCCATCAAGAATAATTGCACCCATCCCGATAAGACAATAATCCCCGATAGTACAAGCGTGTATGACTGCACCGTGCCCTACCGTTACATACTTCCCCATTATTGTAGGATATTCTCCCGCCACATGCACCACACTATTATCTTGAATATTGGAATACTCCCCTATTTGAATGTAGTTTACATCTCCTCTTAACACCGTATTATGCCAGATACTAACGCCTTTTTCTAAGGAAACCCTACCTATTACCCGGGCTCCCGGTGCTATCAGAATCTGTTCCTGTAGTTTTGGCATCTGACTGCCATAAGCATACAAACCTTCCACAGCATCTCTCACCTCACAAGAAAATATTAAGCACTTCTAAGGCCTCTGATAAAAGAATACAGCAGCTGATTCATATCCTATTTCTTTGGCCCTAATTATCTGCTCAGTACTGCCAGTGAAGAGAATTCCTTGAGGCCGTAGAGCAGAAAAGAATCTTTTGTAAAGCTCAAATTTAGTTTCTTCTGTGAAATAAATAACCACATTTCTGCATAATATCAGATCACAGTTTTGCGGAAACTTGTCCCGTAAAAGATTATGATGATCAAATTTGATCATACTTTTCAAGCTATCTTTAGCTTTAAACCCTTCCTCAAAAGGGTCAAAATATTTTTTCAAATATGTATCGGGAATACCAACAATATTCTTTTTAAGATAGTATCCCTCTTTCGCCTTCATTAAAACATTTTTATCAAAATCCGTAGCCCAAATGCTATGACGACCTTGAGGAAATTTTTCTGACAAAAGCATAGCCAAGGAATAGCACTCCTCCCCGGTTGAACACCCGGCACTCCAAATCTTAAGATTAGGAGTTTTTTTCAACAATTCCGGCAATATTTTTGTCTCTAAAACCTTCCATTGAGAATTATTGCGAAAGAATTCTGAAACATTTATCGTGATATGCTTCATGAAACGTTCATAAATTTCCTTATCCTTTCGCATAGTCTGAATAAAATCATCATAACTCTTGATATCTAGGCTCCTCATCAAAGTGTTAATTCGCCTTTCCATCTGGGGTCTTTTATAACCTGATAGATCAACTTTCAATACTCTTACCAAATCTACAATAAACTTTTCATAACTATCCATCTTTTTCCCAACCCTTTCTTAAATAATTACTAAAATGTCCTGTGCTTTATAAACAAAGCTATTTGCCGCAAAGTTTGTGTAGTTTGATTATCCGGCAACAAATTCAATTCATTTAAGCTTTTATCAATATATTTATTAGCAATATTTAATGAAAAAGGTATAGCTGCCGTTTCCTTAATCAACTGCAATATTTGCTCAATATCTTCTTCATCTAATTTATTTTTGCTCAATATCTGCTGTAATTTATCTTTCCTACTATTATATTTTAATATGTAGATAAGGGGAAGAGTAATAATTCCTTGTTGTAAGTCACTTCCTACCGGCTTTCCTAAAATCTTTTCATCTGCAACATAATCCAGAACATCATCTGTGATTTGAAAAGCCATTCCTAGATAATGTCCATAACGCCCTAATACTTTTACTATTTTCTCATCTGCACCGCCGGCTAAGGCTCCTCCCTGACAACTCAAACTAATCATCATAGCTGTTTTTCTTTTAATCAAATAAAAATATTTTTTAACATCTTGAGCATAATCAAAAGCTGCTGAAAGTTGTTCTATCTCCCCCTTACACATTTCTAAACTAACCTTAGTTACTAACTTATTGAGGCGAAGATTATCGTACTGATAAACAATACTTAAAGCCTTCCCTAACAGGCAGTCGCCAAAATGTAAAGAATAATGACTGCCATAAATTTTATTAAGAGTTGGCTTACCACGCCGCAATTCAGAATTATCAATAATATCGTCATGGACCAAGGAAGCCATATGCATTAACTCAAAGGCTGCCGCTAATGAGATAATACCCTCCTTTCTTTCCTTACCATAACTGGCTGAAAACAGGGTTAATATTGGCCTTAGACGTTTACCTCCGGCTTTTAATAGATATCTTAAACTGTTCTGTAAATAGATATGATTATTTGACATACTAAGATAAAGATACTTATCTAGTTTTTTAATATCATTATCTATTTCTGACACCAGATTATTTATTTGCATACGTACTCTCCCTGCTAATTAAGCTCTTACTTCTTTTAACATCACCGGTTTTTTTAAGTGCCATTTTTTACCCATCATTATTAGCAAATTTTCATATAAGCTAAAGTCATATTCACCAGATAATAATTCGATCTTATTCCAGGCCTGATACCAACAGTTTAAATAAGAGGTGTAGGTTATATTAGTGTTCCAGACTTCCTTTAAAACACCTAGCAGGTAACCTAAATCTTTTAAACCCTTCATCATCTCCCCGGCACACGCACCAGTGCGTGCTCCTAAAAAGCAGGCAACTTCACTCATCTCGCCACACATATTAATATCATTATGTATAGGCCAAAAATCATCCTTGAAAGGGTAATCTCGTAAAATCACGCGTTCATGAATACTTTCTAACAATCCGGCAAAATCTTGTAAATAAGAGGGGTTTTCACCCTGACTAATATCATGGAAAATGCTGCTATATAGTAAATCTCCCAATAGAATAGGATTTTTAATCTCTTGTTGTAGTTTCTTTTGATTCATTTTGGGCAGGTTAAGATGAAGCTGAGTAGCGATATTAAACAAATGTAAATGAGAGGCTACTTGCACGCTTTCCTGATTTATTCCTTTAACTGTTTTAGCTGAAGCAAGACACAACACCGGAAGCCACAAACGTTCTTCCACATCAATCTGTTGCATGTTGGCATGCAACCACAAATAGTTATATTTATGGAGTATATGTTTTGCTTTAGTTTCCACAGCTATAAGTTCAGGTATAAATTGCTTCACCATAAATTCCAACATGCAAATTCCCCCTATTGGTTTATTATAACAAAATAACACCAATATCATGTGTTATATATAAATAAAAACGTCATCTTTTACAAACTAAATGTTTAGTAAAGGATGACGTTTATTCTTTCTTAATTTGTGGGAATAAAATAAATATCCCTCCTAGAGATTTACAACCTCTTTCTGAATTCCATCAACAATACCTCGTTTTACTTCTGTAGCTGTCATGTGTCCAGCCTTAAACTTTTCAACAAGATAATTACAAGCATCCCAAGGATTAACTTCATCGCCACAGGTAAATACATCTACTGCGGCATAACCTAATTCTGGCCAAGTGTGAATAGCAAGATGTGATTCAGAAATAACTACTACTCCGCTCACGCCTTGGGGGGAAAACTTATGAAATGCACATTCCCTTACTTCAGCGCCTGCTTCCAGAGCAGCATTTACCATATTTTCTTCCACTTTCTTCATGTCATTCAAAATGTCAAAATCACATCCGTATACCTCAGCCAGCACATGACGGCCCAATGCCTTCATTTATCATGCCTCCTTTAGTTTTTTGAATTTTTTAAAAAAGGAATGACCTTTGATGATCGACCATTCCAATCAAAGTAAATTTTAGCATATAATATAGTGATGTCAACAGTAATATTTATATTTTGTAATATTTTTTTATGCAAAATGTATTGATTTGTCTAAATTTCCCCTTTTAAACAAGGCTATTCGATTATTCTATAAGATTTATTTCTATATACTACTATTTATTTTTCCTTTTAGTTACTTATTATAGGAAATTATTTTAGAAAAATAAAAACCTGAGCATGCTCGTCTAGAATGAGTATTACTCAGGTTTGCTTTTTTTTTATAAAATGGTCGGAGCGACTGGACTTGAACCAGCGGCCTCCACCACCCCAAGATGGCGCTCTAGCCAAACTGAGCTACGCCCCGTTAACCACAACAACTATTATATATACATAATATTACTGTGTCAAGGTAAAGTTGCAAATTATTCTATGAAATTACTGAGCCTTATTTGAAAAAGTAAATTCCATCCTCTTTGATACTCCATGTGGAAGTTACTTTTTCAAAATTAAAGGTGGTGTTTAGTTTTGCATAAAGTTATGATGTCTGTGAGGAGGTGCTTCTTTAAGAGGGTGTAATATGAATA